>JAGAEK010000066.1 GCA_017828835.1 Oscillospiraceae bacterium
CTGGATCGGCGGTGAAAACGACGTTGAAGCTGCCGATGATGAACTTTGCGAACTTGGTTCATTGTACGGAAGAATGCTGAACGATTTCGAAAACGAACTTTTTGACGCACCTGTCGTTTTTCATAAAATCGTTTGCAAAGACAGAATGTCCGATCTGGACAAAAGTGGAAAATTCCTTGAAAATATGAACTTTATAAACAGTACCTTCGAGAAACTCGAAAAGAAATATAAAAACGTAACCGTTTTCGATCCGACAAAAGCTCCTTACTATAAAAAAGACGTCAGGGGCAACGGAATTTTCGGCGACGACGTTGTCCATTTTACAAAAGAAATGAATTTTTGGAAAGCAGAACAAATAATCGAAGAATATCTCGGCAGAGGTAAATAAGTCATAGGGAGCGATTGAACATGTTTTCGACAGTACTGAGTCTGGGCGTTTTCGGAATGGATTCATACGAGATCAGGGTTGAGACCGATATTTCAACCGGTATGCCTACGTTTGACATCGTCGGTTTGCCTGACACTGCCGTAAAAGAGTCGAAAGACAGAGTGCGTTCTGCAATAAAAAATAATGATTATACTTTCCCTGTCGGTAAAATCGTTGTGAATCTCGCCCCCGCCGATACGAAAAAATCCGGTTCTGTTTACGACTTGCCGATACTCGTCGGAATACTTTCGGCTTCGGGACAGATCACGCCCCCTGACCCGGACTGCGCTTTCATCGGCGAACTGTCGCTCGGAGGAGATATAAACCCCGTCAGCGGAACTCTGCCGATGGCAATAGAGGCTCAAAAAAGAGGAATAAAACGGCTTTTCGTGCCGAAAGACAATTCTTACGAATGCTCGGTCGTTGACGGCATAGAGATCATTGCCGCCACAAGCGTTTCGGAAGTACTGGATATTTTATCCGGTAAAAAGGAAGCCGTAAGAACGCTGTTCGAAGGCGGAGACGCTTTTGAAAAATACAGAAAAAACGTCGGTAAAGGCATCGGACTCGATTTTTCCGAGGTAAAAGGACAGCGCGCGGCGAAAAGAGCGCTTGAAGTTGCGGCTGCGGGAGGTCATAATCTTCTTATGATAGGCGCTCCCGGCTCGGGAAAAAGTATGCTCGCAAAAAGATTGCCGACGATACTTCCCGATATGTCAAGAGAAGAATGGATAGAATCGACAAAAATACATTCGGTAGCGGGATTGCTGACCAAGGACCACCCCATTATTACGGAAAGACCGTTCAGAAGCCCTCATCACACGGTGTCGGTAGTCGGGATCTCGGGCGGCGGCACCATGCCGAAACCAGGCGAGATATCGCTTGCGCATAACGGCGTTTTGTTCTTGGACGAGCTGCCGGAATTCGGCAGAAGCGCTCTTGAAGCACTTCGTCAGCCGCTTGAAGATAACTGCGTTACTATATCAAGGGCTTCGGGCAGAGTCTCGTATCCCTGCGACGTGATGTTCGTGGCGGCAATGAATCCTTGTCCCTGCGGATATTTCGGCCACCCGTCGAAAAAATGCAGTTGCAGTTCCGTATCGATCGAAAGATATCTGTCGCGTATCTCCGGACCGCTTCTCGACAGGATCGATATACACGTCGACGTCATGCCCGTTGAATACCGTCAGCTCACCGACGATAAAAAAGAAGAAACTTCCGCGGAAATAAAACAACGCGTAAACGCCGCAAGAGAAATACAGCGCAAAAGATATGCCGGTTCGGGCATTTATTCCAACGCCAAAATCACTCCGGCGATGGAAAAGGAATTTTGCAGGACCGATAAAAAAGGAGATCTGCTGCTTGAAACGGCATTTAACAAACTCGGATTTTCAGCCCGTGCTTACGATAAGATCATAAAAGTTTCAAGAACTATCGCGGATCTTGCCGGCAGCGAAGAGATACTTGCGGAACATATCGCCGAAGCGATACAGTACCGCTCACTCGACAGAAAATATTGGGCTAACAGATAATTTCAAAAAGATAAAAACGCCGCCCGTTTGGAAAATCCAAACGGGCGGCTGTTATTTTTATTTTCAGCGATGATATAACTTTTTGGTCTTATATACCGGCTCGCAGGTAAGATTTACGCCGAGTTTGTGGAAAACGTTTTCATCCACCCGGGAAAGTATCACGGTCGAATGCGCCTCGCAGCCCTTTAATTTCGGCAGCTGCTCGAGCGCTTTTGCCGCGATAGGATCCGATGCGGCGCATATTGCAAGCGCGATCAGCGTTTCATCTGTATGCAGGCATGGATTGTGGTTGCCCATATGAGATATTTTCAGACGCTGTATCGGTTCGATCACACTCGGAGAAATAAGCAGCTTACTATGCTCTATTCCCGCGAGATATTTGAGCGCATTCAGTAAAAGCGCGGAAGAAGCCCCGAGAAGCGGCGACGTTTTTCCGGTTATGACCGTTCCGTCGTCAAGCTGCATGGCAACCGCCGGAGCCGAACCCGTAGCACGCGAACGTTCCAACGCGGCGTCCACGACAGGTCGGTCGGAAGACGAAATATTCAGCTGGTTCATAAGAAGTTCAAGCTTGAATACCTCGGACTGAGACGACATCCCCTGGCGAAGAGAACAGCATGAAGAATAATAGCGCCGAATGATCTCCTGTTTTGCGGCGGCACACACTACGGCGTCGTCCGTTATGCAGTAGCCGGACATATTGACTCCCATATCGGTAGGGCTGTTATAAGGCGACTTACCGCATATTCTGTCAAGCATAGTGTTCAGCACAGGGAATATCTCAATATCTCTGTTGTAGTTTACAGTGGTCTCTCCGTAAGCCTCAAGATGGAACGGGTCTATCATATTTACGTCGTTGAGATCGGCCGTAGCCGCCTCGTAAGCGAGGTTTACGGGGTGTTTCAAAGGAAGATTCCAAATCGGGAACGTCTCAAATTTCGCATACCCCGCGGCGATCCCTTTTTTGTAATCATGATAAAGCTGCGATAAGCAAACCGCCATTTTCCCGCTTCCGGGTCCCGGCGCGGTAACGACGATAAGCGAACGCTCTGTTTCGATATAATCGTTTTTACCGAACCCCGCGTCGCTCACTATCAAAGGTACGTTTGCAGGATAATCTTTTATCGGATAATGACGGTAGACTTTTATTCCCAAAGAGGAAAGCCTCTTCTGAAACGCCTCGGCGGCGGGTTGGGAATTATAATGAGTGATACAGACGCTTCCGACGAAAAGTCCGTACTCCCGAAAAGCATCGATCAAACGAAGCGCGTCAAGGTCATACGTGATTCCGAGATCTCCGCGGAGCTTGTTCTTTTCTATATCGTCAGCATTTATAACAACAATGATCTCCGCTTTGTCGCGCAGATTCGCAAGCATCTTTATTTTGCTGTCGGGCTTGAATCCCGGCAGAACTCTTGCCGCATGGTAATCGTCAAAAAGTTTACCGCCGAACTCAAGATACAGCTTTCCGCCGAAACTTGAGATCCTTTCGAGTATTTTTTCAGACTGAAGCTTGAGATATTTGTCATTATCGAAACCTATCTTGCCCATAATGCCTCCAAAAACCATAAAAAAATAAAAGAACATCTTTGGAGATGCTCTCAAATAGCATTTTGAATAGGGAGCCCTTATAAGTATATCACGAATAAAATATAAAAGGCAAGAGTGAAATTTTAAAAAAATAAAAGTTGTTAAAATTAAAACCCTCGCGCAGAGGGAGTTTTATTGGACAGGAGATGTTGTAATATAAAAATAAAGGAGGCGGCGTAAATGGTAATAGGAATTATAGTGAGCATAATTTCCCTTGTAATCGGTTTTATATCTGCAAAAAACGGAAAGAAAGCCGGATGCGCTTGGATGACGGGAATCGTTGTCGGCGTCGGCGTGATTCTGTTCGGAGATAAAAATGCCGATAATTTTATAGGACTGATGTCCGCATTTCTGACAGTTGCTGCTGCTTGTGCGATATTTTTCATGCAAAAAGAAAGATTGAAACCCAAGATCGAGTATGAATATGAAGAAGAATGCGTAGTCGTCTCCTTTCCAAAAGTTTCGGAAGTATCAAACCGCGATGAGAACGCTCTACGGAACAGCCGTACACCGTACGCTCAAGGGACGGTAACATTTTTTGAAAGAACGATTTCCTGAAACAATTTCATAAAAAAGAAAAATAATACTTGATTATTGATCCAAAAGCGTTTATAATAATCAAGTACGCCGGTGTGATGGAATTGGCAGACGTGCTGGACTCAAAATCCAGTGGACTAATCATCCGTGCGGGTTCGACCCCCGCCACCGGCACCATCCCGGAAGTCCTTGTAAATCAAGGCTTCCGGGCTTTTTTTATGCCTGACTGCAAAACCGGAGATTTCACGTTTATCCGGTCGTTTCGGATTTTCGACCTCCACGACCTCGTATATTTACTTCGGAAATCAACCCTTGTTTGCTTGTGTGGACGCCACTTTTCAGCGTCCGTTCATTTTCTTACCGATCGCGCATGGCAGAGTAACGCGCCCGTTTGCATCCGGAAACGGTGTGAGATCGTCGTCACGTACTGCATCGCGATCTTTTTTCTTTTTAAAATCAGGGATATAAAAGGTCTTTCCGTCCTCCATGCAGCTGCGCCAGCCGAGTATGGCAACGGCAGACATTGCGACGCCGCGATAAACGTTGAAGAACGGCTCCGTTCCCTTCGTCAGATACTGTATGAAATTCCAAACCATCCAGAAATCTCCGCCGCCGTGTCCCGCTTTTTCCGCGAGCTCCGCATTTGCGGGCCATTCGGGGGTATAGGTCCTTTCCTGTTCTTCTCCCTCCGGAACCAGCCAAGGTTGATAGGTCAGGTTTATTTGGGCGCCGCCGAGCGACCGTCCGTTCTCGCAGCAGCCGTTCTCACCGACAAACCGGTATCCGCTGTGGGAAGCCATCGCTGTGCAGCCAGTACAACGGAAGAGCGCGCCGTCGTCGGTTATGACGTTCATCATTGCAAGCGCGTCGTAGTTATGGCGGAAATCGTCGTACTGTTCAAGCACGTCCGAATGGACGGCGAAAGCGTTGACCTTGACCGGCATCTCTCCCGTAACGTGCATAAGCGGACCGAGTGCATGCGTAACGTAGTAGGTCCGGGGCATCCACGAGCGCCAGTGGTATTTGCCGGGCGCAAGAGACATCAGTCCCTCCCGCGTTAAAGTGTGGTTATATTCGCCCTCTGCGTACAGTATCCGACCGAGTTTTCCTTCGCTTACGATACGTTTCATTTCAAACATCGCGGCTCTGAACGGATAATTCTCGGCGAGCATATACTTAACCCCGGTCCTTTCCGCGGTCTCCACGAGGCGGACACATCCGGCGAGCGTCGGAGATGATGTGCACTCAGAAAACACCGCAATTCCGCGTTCCATCGCCTGACACGCACAAACGTCATGTTCATGGAAATAATTGCAGAGAAGGACGGCGTCGAGCCCGCTGTCCAGCATTTCCTCATAATCCCGAAATTGCTTCGCTCCCGGGCAGCGTTCGCCCACGGATTTCAATTTTTCTTCGTCTTTTTCGCAAAGCGCGGTGATCTCCGCTTCCTCAAAGTCCTGCAAGATAGAAATAAAACTTGATCCTCTTCCAAGCCCGAAAATACCGAATCTGAGTTTTTTCATACGTATTATCTCCTTTGCGTAATAAAAAATTTCTTTCTGAATAAAGAAAAAGATATCCGAATTAGTGTACCCCCCGACAAATAACGGATTACGGGATATTGCCGCCGTATGCGGCGCGTGATCCGGTCTCTTTCATTGAATTAATATAACATAGGAGACTATTTCTTACAATGTACTTAATCAACTAAATGTCCGTTCGGCTTTTAGATATTATATATAAATCAATTCATGTTTACGTTTTGATTTTGCCGGTCGTAGCGTCGGTCCATCAGCTTTTACCGACCGTGTGATTTTTTTAACACTTGCAAAACACGAATAAATGCGATAAAATATATTATGTCTTTAATTTAGTTGAAAAAATATATTTTGGGAGGTACATTATGAAAAAATTACTTACAGTAGTCCTTGCGCTTTTAATGATTGTCAGTTTAGTTGCCTGCGGCAAAACTAACAATAATAACAACAGCCAAGGCAGCAACAATTCTGCAAACTCAACAGGCGATAACTCACAGTCCGGAAACAGTTCCGAAAACAGCCAGTCCGGGAATACAAATCCCGAGTCAGCCAAACTCACCGGCAAGCTCAATCTCATCGAACTCGACGATCGGGATCCGTCCGTACTTCGCGGCGTGGTCATCAAAGGCAACTGTGCCGGCACCGGCGACGCCGACGGCTTCAACGAAAGAGAGTCCTCTCTGACCGACGTGCGCTGCATTTTCGAACTGAACGAATGGGTCTATTTCTACCCGGATACCGACGCAACCTACGGCATCAAGGTCTGGATCCTTAAACACAGGGACGATCAGGAGTATTACAATACAGCTAAATTCTCCGAGCTCGATCCGAACTTTGCAAACTACTGCGATCTGCATTATCCCGAGGATGAAGAAAATCCGGATGAGTGGTACTGGGGCAGCTTCTATCTGAATAAGGATGAATGCGAACCCGGCTATTACGATTTCGTTTTCACTTACGAAGGAAAAGCGATCGCCACTCTGCTGACCCGCTTCTATGGCGAAAATGAGCTCACCGTCAAATCCGACGCCGAGCTGGAAGCGCTGATGCACGAATGATGAACGCCATGTTTGAAGAAAAGTTTATTAAACTTGTCGAGGAAAACGACGGCTTTGAGTTTTATCAGGCGTACCGCAACGACGTCGACCACGTGATCGGCGGCAAAGGCGATACCTATTGGTACGTCATAATGAAAAAAGGCAAAGTCACTGAAGCCTATATAGGGAAAAACAAGGGCGGCGTCTGGGAAGACAAATATATAAAGGTCAGCGGTGCAAGCAAAAAGGAAAAGACTGTGCCTGCCGGCAACACGATCAAACTGATCTCCGAAAAGGCGTATCTGATGCAAAACGAGACTTGGGTCACGCGTCGCACTCCGAAACCTATCGAAGATGTGCACCCGCACTATCATTACGTTTACGGTTTCGGCGACAAAGGACTCGACGTATCTGTTCAGTACGGCGTGACCATCGCATATTCCGATATCAAGGACGTAGATGCGGGTTTCCATTTGAGATACCTGTACACCGGCTCCGACGTAACGCTGCCGGACATCGATTAGAAATAACTTTCGCCTCCGGAACGAGCGGTATCACGATACTCCAGACTTGACGGAACGCGAAAAAATCTTTTGACCGTTTACAACCAAATGTAAAAGCACCCTCGCCGGGGTGCTTTTTTGTTGTGCGAATATAATAAATTTATCAAATTTGGTTATTGCCTGTGAAAAGTAAGCTGAGAAAAATTTCATCGAAAATAAAAACGAATCAAAGAGATATAAATAAAATACGCCCGGATTCTTCGTTTCCGGGCGTATTATTTTTTTGTCCGATCGCAGTCCCGTTACAGGACCGCGGTCAATCTGTCAGCAGAACAGGCCGCCGTTTCCGGCTGCTTGTTCTGCATCGGTCATGCAATCAGGCAAAACGTCTCTTTCTCGCTACGACCAAGACAAATCCGGCGACAGCCGCGAGTATAATCATTTTTGTCGGGAATATCGCTCTGTCAGATGTCGGAGGATTCTCGTGCGGCGGTTTCCATGTGTTCGTTACTTTTGTGCCGCTTATCGATGTCTTGTATCCGACTACCTCGTCTTCGGTTATCGTATATTCGATTTCAACACCGTCTTTGTACTTGTCGAGACCTTCAAATTTGAACGTCCATCCAGTCGCTGCCGTTACTACGACGTGATCGATCTCAACGCCGTCGGCATAGAGTCTGATAGTGATGCTTGCGGGTCTCTGGTTTTCCTTATCCGTCTCTCCGGCCCAGATCTTGACACCGTCAAGCTGTATCTTTTCGGGTTCGTGAGTATTGGTAAGAGTCGTGACCGTATCGTTTGCCACATTTCCGGTAAGAGTGTAAGTGTTGGGCAGATCTACTTCTTCCCAAGTGTATACGATCTCAATTCCGCCGTCTTTGTACTTAGGCAGATTCTCGATCGTTGCAGTCCAGTCGTTATCTTCGTTGAGCACCGTAGGATCGCCGTATGCTTCGCCGTCAGCCTTAAGTTGTACGGTCAGGTAATCGGGTCTTGCTCCGTCATTGTCATCATCATCGTCCCAAACTTTGATAACAGTCGCTTCGGTCTCCGCCGGCGTGTGCGGGTTGATGATAAGGAATCCTTCTTTAGGTGTTCCGTTAATCGTGATGCCATATCCTTCGGGGATATCTATCTCATCGATCGTGTAAACGATTTCCACTCCGGCCGCCTTCTCGGGCAGATCATTCCAGGTGTACTTCCACTCGTTTTCTTCATTCAGCTCTATCGGCTCTCCGTAAGGATCATCGTTTGCCAAAAGCTGTACGTGTATCGACTGCGGTCTGATGCCGTCACGGTTGTCATCATCACGCCACTGTTTTTCGACGCAGATCGAAATCTTGCCGGGTTCGTGAGTATTGGTAAGTGTCGTGATCGTTCCGTTTACCGTGTTGCCTGTAAGAGTATATGTGGCGGGCAGATCTAACTCTTCCCAGGTATATATGATCTCTGTGCCGCCGTCTTTGTACTTAGGCAGATTCTCGATCGTTGCGGACCAGTCGTTATCTTCGTTGAGCACCGTAGGATCTCCGTACGCCGCACCGTCAGCCTTAAGCTGTACGGTCAGGTAATCGGGTCTTGCTCCGTCACGGTCTTCATCGTCGTTCCAGACTTTGACGACAGTCGCTTCGGTCTTTTCGATGTTGGTCACGTTATAACCGTTTATCACGGTCAAGTATCCGGAGACTGCTTCCTCTGTGATGGTGTATTCGATCTCGACGTATGCATCGTCAACGATCTTATATACAGGCAGATTCGAGAAGCTCCAGCTCCAGTTCGTTTCCGGTGTAGCAACATAGAATTTTTCAGTGTCAACGCCGTCTGCAAGCAGGTGTATCACGATGCTTTCAGGTCTGTTTTCGCCTTCGCCGTCAAGCCAGGTCTTTTCGCCTTCAATATTGGTGACGAGGGTGTTGGTGATCGTGAAGCCATCCATGCTGTTGCCGCTTAAGGTACTTACGTATCCGGGAACTGCGTTTTCCGTCACAGTGTATTCGATCTCTTTCGTCGTGCTGCCGGTGCGGTACTTGGGCAGATGCTCAAATACATAGCTCCAGTTGCCCGTCTCAAGGTCTGCGGATACGGATACGGTCTCTTTGAGCACACCGTCAGCGTACAGGTTGAGAATGATGCTTCCGGGACGGGTATTATCGTGGTTGTTGTTATCCTGCCAGAGTTTCTGTACGGGAATGTCTATATAAGTGTGGATATAAGTGTTGGTTACGTTATAGCCTTCAATGGTGGTCTCGTAACCGTAAACGACTTCTTCCTCGATGGAATATGTGATCTCACTGCCTGTGCTGTCGTACTTCGGCAGATTTGTGAAACTCCAACTCCAGTATCCGTTATCATCCGGGTATACGGTGAGTTCTTGGATCTGGGCGGTACCTTCCATCAGATAGATCGTGATGTGATCCGGACGGACGACCTCTGCAACGTCTTCGTCTCCGACCCATTCTTTGTGGCCTTCGACGTCGACGACTGCGGGAGTGTTGGTGAAGGTTATCGTCGCATCTTCGCCATCTTCAACGGTCTCGGTACCGGTGCTCAAAGCGAGCGTCGGGATCGTGTTGTTTCCGGAGGCGGAACCGACCGTCTTGTTGGAAACGAGCGTGAATGAAGGAATGTAGTCGTTGCCGGTCTCCGTAACGGTGTACGTAGCGTTTTCGGGCAGGTTCGTGAACGTCGCGGTCTGGCCGTTCGTGAGCGAGAACTCTTCGTACCAGTTGCCGCCGGCAAGCGCCGTGAACGAATATTCGGTCGTTCCTATCGTGTAAATGTAGGTGACGCCGGGCTTCAGACCGTTGAACGATACGGCGAAGTTGAACGTTGTCGTATCGCCCGCGGAGGCGCCTTCGAGCACCTTAACTACTTTGAATCCGCCTACGGGAGGATTGAATTTCGTGTTGGTGATGACCGCGGATACGGGCGTCTCTGCCGGCTGTCCGGCCTGGCCGGTGTAACTTACGTTGAAGCCTTCGACGTAAGCCTCTTCGACCTTGTACCAGAGAGGCAGCGGATCGCCGTTGTCATCGACCGTGGGAAGGCCGGTTATGCTGACGGTCTCGTCTTTGCCGATCATCGTCGATCCGACGCCGTCGGTGAAGTGGACGTCGCCGTAAAGTCCGTTGATCTCTGTCGCGACTGTCTCGAACGTGCTGTCGGTGTAAAGCGTGACAGTCACGGAGAACTTGCGGGCGAGATCTTCGTCGGTAAGGATCGCTTCGCCGTCGGTGGTGAGCACCTTGGTAACCTCGAGACCGACCGTTACGGGAACGTCCTTGTGGTTTTCAACGGTTACCGTTACGCTCGCACCGTTTTCTTCGAGCGTTCCGGACCCATTGGTGATAGTGGCCTCGAAGTCCTGCGTATCGGGCTCGGTAACCTCGTAGATGATACCCGCGGGGAGATTCAAAAGTGTGACGACGCCGTTGTTTTTGAGCGTTACGTCAGCTTCGCCGCCGATGAGCGTTACGTCTCCGTAAAGCGCGTCGGGTACTGGGTTTTCTTCAAGATCCGTCACGACGATGTGGAGAACGAATTCCGTCTCATCGTCTTCGACGCCGGTCACTATTTTATTGAGAGTGATACTTACGTAATCGGGAACTACTTTTGTATTTGTGATCTTTACACCGTATTTGCCGGTCTCGTATTCGACCAGTTTGTCGGCGGGTTCGGTTGTGATCGTACCGCCGGCGGTGTAGTGTATCGTTATGGGGTTCTCTATCGTGCAGTCGGATTCATAACCCGGCAGCGCGCTCTCCCAGAGATAGTACGTTCCGTCTACGTCGTAAACGTCGAACGTGTAGCTCCAGGTGCCGTCTTCGCGCTGGACCCACTTGTTGGGCTCGCTGGTGTAGCTAATGCTCTGCTCGGTCGGGGTTTCGGATTTTGTGGTACCATTTTCGCCGCTGGTCGCAGGTTCGATCACGAAATCCGGGCTCGGTGAAGCGTTTATGAGATCCGAAGGAACCGGATCGGCCGGGAACGTCGGGACTGTAGGCGCGTCCTTCTGTGTAAAGTTGCCGGGCAGCGTCGTGTTGGTCGTGAACGTGCAGTAGTTCTTGTTGTTTTCGGGATGTGCGGAATCGAATCCGTCGTTGTGAAGGAGCGTACAACCGTGGAACATAAAGTAGCAGGACAAAGAGCCGCCCGTCATGCCCGGTGTAAAGCCCTCCGTCGGCCACTCGGCGCTTGCGTAGATCGTCGCCAGTTTCTTGCAGTCGCCGAACATATAATACGCATTTGCCTGGTGGTTGGCGTCCGGCGTGTAGAAACCGGAGATATCGATCTCTTCCAGTTTTTCACAGCCGAAGAACATCATATAGAACGAACCGCCGCCGTATATCGTATCAGGTCCGCCTAAAATGAAGCCCTCCATGTTGCATGTCGTCAGATTGGAGCAGTTCCTGAACATCTCGTATGTCACCATAGTGTTGGGAGCATACGAACCGGAGAAGTCTACGGTCTGGAGACTGGAGCAATTTGCGAACATCCACTCGAATCCGGCGGTCGAATCGCCCCATTCATCGATCACTCCGGAGAGGTTTCTGCCCGAAAGGTCGAATGAAGTCAGACTTGTGCAGCCATAGCACATCATCCAGAACGATTTGACCTTTGACAGCATATTGGCGCCTTCGGGCATCAGAATTGTCGTCAAACCGGAGCAGCCATTGAAAGTGGTCATAAAGTTTACCATGTTAGGCATGTAACAGTAAGACATATCAATGGATGTAAGAGCCTTGTCACCGTTAAAAGTGTCCTGGAGTGAAGAACAGTTATCCAGGCGGGTGGGCATAACAATCGTTTCCAGCGCTTTCATCCCACGGAACGCACCCATGAATTGGTTAGTTATGCTTCTCATATCGTCCGGAAGTATCAGCGTCTTCAGTGCATCACATCCGATGATCAGCTGGAATACGTCCGTAACGTTTCTGGCATCTGCACCGTTGAAGTCGATTGTCACAAGATTCTTGCTACCAGTGAACATATCATACATCGTCGTGACTTTTGCCAGGTTCTTCGGGAATTTGATGCTGGTAACCTGGCAGTTGGTCCCGCCGTTGTAGAACATGTACGCCATGCTGGTAACGTTACTGAAATCGAGCATGCTGAAGTCGAGATCGCATTCAAGTTTGCAGGTATGGAACATACTTGCAAGAGTCGTCACGCTGGAGGTGTTCCAGTGAGTCATGTCAATGGATCTCAGGCCGCTGCACTCGAACATCCGGCTCATATCGGTTACGCTTGAGGTGTCCCACGTTACGATATCGGGAAGCTGCTGAACGGATGAGTATCTGAACATCCTGTGCATGGTCGTGACTTTGCTCGTGTCGAAGTCCATGCGGATCTCCGAGCAGTGCGATTGTTCGAACATCTGGGACATATCGGTCGTACGCGAAGATTTGATACCGCGCAGATCGAGCGTTCCGATCATATAGGTGAGGGCTGCGAACATTTTGCTCGCGTTTTCCGGCAGGTAGACGTTAGGAGCGTCGGACCACCAAACGGCTTTATAGACAGAAATGTAGGTCAATCCGCTGCCGCTTCCGGTAGTCGTATCATCAACATGAACGAGTTTGATGAAGATCCTGTAGTTGGTGGTGTCGTCGTCGATCCTTCTCCACTGTTCGAGTTTGAGGATCGTTTCTTCATCAAATACGTACTGGCTTGTCGAGGTGACCGCCGCGGCGATATCCGCCCACGATTCCTCAACCGACTGGTTCATCTGTTCCGCAGTGGGGATGTCTCTGTTGTTGTACTTTTCAAAAGATCTGATGTCGATCCTGACTTTTTGCGGCGAGTCGTCTATCGTCCTTTGGATCCTGAAGTTCTCCTGGATCAGACCGTGTTTTCCTGTTGCAGACCCATTATCAGGAATAGTCATGCCGTTGACGTACGTGGTCCATGCGTCGTAGTCGATCGTCGCTTCGGGAATGTTGGGATTCGGCTTCGTGGTGTCGAGGTGGAGCGTCGGTGTGACGTTCGGAGTCTCTCCCTCTGCAAGTCCGACCCATTCTTTTATTATAGTAATGGTTCCCTTTTCGGGTTCGTTGGGTATCGGGAAGTAGTTTATATCACCGGAAACGGTGGTACTTGTAAGATACTCGTCGATGTATTCCTGTATAGTCTTGCCGTCGATGGTGATGTTGCCGTCGTTATCGACGATGACTGTGTGGTTCTTGTTATCGGGAATGACTCCTTCGGGAGCTTCAAGCTCTCTTAAGACGTACGTTCCGGGTACAAGGAATCTGAAGGTGAGAAGACCGTCGGAGCCGGAAGTCTGCTCGTCGTAGTAGTTCTCGCCGGTCAGTTTGAATTTTGCGCCGGAGATGGAATCGCCGGTAACGCTGTTGTACTTCCAGAGCGGGAGCTCATAGTACGGGGTGTTGACTATTACGTAATCGCCGTTTTCAAGCGGGTATATCGTGTTGCCGTCTTCGTCGACGTAGCTGATCGTTATATCGCCGTTGGCGTCGCATATTACCGTGAATACGGTGTCAAGCGGGAAGTAGTTCGCGTTGGTCGAAGTCTCGACCATCTCGTAGGTACCTCTTTCAAGGTTCCTTATGTGGACGACGCCGTCGCCGCCTGACGATACGGGCATGTTGATTTCCGTAGAATAGTACGACGTACCGTAGATCAGGAACGAAACGTTGAGAAGAGGCGTCGTATAGCTCTGGCCGACCACTTTACCGACTTTATCGAAGTCGAGGTCGCCGTGTACGCGCTCTCTGTTGCTGAGTACCCACGTCGCCGTGCCTTCGTCGTAGCCTATGACGAGCGTGCCGTACGGTTCAAGCGTGTAGGCGTCGTCAACGAGCTCACCGAAGATGACGTTGCCGTTCTGGTCTATCGTGACCGTTATAGGCGTGTGGTCTTCGACGTAGTCGTCAACACCGTCAAGCTCCTGCAGCGTGTAAACTCCGCGCGGGATGCTGCCGAAGTTGATGATGCCGAGACTGTTCGTCGTGTACGTGTAGTCGATGTAGTCTCCGTAATGGGAATCGCCCCACAGACGGAATACGATGCCGGGGATCGGAACGATCTCGCCGGTGGTCTCGTATACGTCGTAGTCGATCTTCAGGATTTTGATCTCAGCCATCTGGCGGAATGATATCCTGGTGTAATCCTGATGGTTCAGAGACGGATCGGCAAATTCGGAATCGTGTCCGAACTTGACGGAATTAAACAGGAATATATTATTATATGCGGTGGGATTGATCGCTTCGCTTTCGATAGCGTCCGGCGCCTTCATGTAGACTATCGCGGTGAGGGCGCTTGAAGGATCGAGCACAAAATTGTCTCCCGTTTTTGTTTTACGTATATCTATAGCAAAAGCGTGTGCGTTTACAAGATTGGGATCGTTGGGACCGGATGCCTTTATCCATGTCTCGGCATTAGCGGCGAAGTTGTAATCAGCCGTGACGCCGAGGTCCTTTATCTGGAGGTTCTCTTTCGTTGAGTAATACAGGACCGGGTCGATGCCGTTCGCTTCGAGCACGGTGAAATCGAAGCCCTGGAGTATGCCGTGCCAGTCGGACACCGTGTCGTCGACCAGTACGTAGTTTTCAAGGGAGTCGAAAAGGATCATGTCCTTGACCCAGGTCGCCGCATCCGTGGCAAAATGGATCTTATAGGAATATTCGCCGCCGCTTATCGTCGTGGTGGCGTAAACGTAGTCCTCGTCCTTTTCGGCCATGACCTTCTTGTACAGACCGAGATTTCCGGCAGTGAGCGCGACTATGTTGTGGCTGCACTGGGTGTAGATGAATTTGTTGGCGTTGGTATCGGGATCAAGATCCGTCATAAGCAAACGGTCGGTTATGTGACCGGAACCGCTGGCGGGACCTCCGTTGTCGGGATAACCGTCGCCGATATCTTCGTTGCCCGTCTCATAAGCAACACTGTTGAGAACGTAGTTGCCGAACTCGGCTATCGAGTCCCAGGAATGGTTGGTAGCGTAGTTAAAGCTGTAAGAGGTCTTTGCAGGCTCATAGATACTGATAATGAGCAAAGTACGGCCGCTGCCGAGGTAGTTGGACTGAGTCTCTACCGAATACTGGTTCTGATTCAGTCTCTTGGAGTCGGAATATACTACAAGAGAAGATTTGTCAAACGTTCCGCCGTAAGGAAGCAGGTCGTAGAACATACCGCTCTGCTGTTCGACGTAGACGCGTTTGCCGCCCTCGCTGAGATAGCTCTCGTTCATCGAGATCGACCACGTCAAAACGCAGCGCTGATTCAGCGGATCGTTCTTGAAACGCACCGATTTCGTGATAGCGCTCTGTCTCGAGATGCCTATAACGTAATCGACGCCGGATTTAGAAGCAGTCTTAACAGGCGTTCCGGTATTGTCGGCACCCTTATAGACCGCGGTGCTCGCGGTGTTGACTACTGCAAATTCGTTTTGGTTTTCGGTATATGCTCTTTCTACTACAGTATCAACTTTTTCGCAACGGAGCAGCGTCACGTACGGCTTAGCGCCGAGCGTGGTGCGGTAGTGCTTATTCGACGCGACAAGGCGGTAACCGGTGCAGGTGTGATCACCGAATATGATTGTCTTGCCGCTCGCGGTAACATTGTGGCTCGTTCCGGCTTCGGTGGGGGTAAACGCTGCCGTCGCCGTTGCAAGCGAACCGACCGCTACCCATTCGTCGGTACCGAACTGGGCATATATGGTTATGGCTTCATTGGGCTCGTAGGTCACGGCCTTTGTTTTGAAGCTCTGAGTTGTCTCATCAAAGTAAGCGTCGAGCATCGTGTACGATACTACAACCTTATCAAAACGGTATTCGCCGGCATTGAGCTTTACGCTGCTGGACTCGCCGATAAGTCTGACGCCGATCCTGTTGTCGGTGAGCTCTACCGTCGCCGGTACCAAAAAATAGTTGTTCGGGTCAGTGTTTGTAAGCCCTTCAGGTACCGTCAGCGCATAAGTCGTCGCCGCAGACGAGGTGTACCATGCCAGATTAGTGATCTCGTTGACCGATCCGGTGTGGTAAGGATCCAGGTCGAAGCTGCGGATATCTTCTGAATCGTATACGCGTTTGTCGTTGTAATCGTAGCCGTATTTATCAAACGACATGCCTACGCCGCTGCCCGGATGGAATACGGGATGCTCATAAGCCCAGCGTTTCGTTGCGTCGGCGTTGGAATCGCGGTCGACTCCGTCCAGAGGATGAACGTTTCCGTACGCCTTGTTGGTGAAGGAGTACGTCGGCTGCTCATCGTACGTAGCTTTCAGATGTCTCGTTATGACGTTGTCGTAACGGCCGTTCGGATAACTGGTGGTCTGGTTGTATACCTTACCGCAATTTGTGTCGGACGTGGGCCTGTATACGTTTTCGCCCTGCATCTTGATGGCGACGACTTCGCCGTCCGTCACGTTGAACGTGTCGGTCAGAGTGAAGTTATAGCGCTGCGTCGCGGTGATACAGCTGCGGACCTGCCAGAGCAGATAGTAATACTGGCCGTTATCGTCCGCGGGCTTGGTGCCCCAGGAACTCTGCCAGGCGGTATACTGCGTCTGAGGAGCGTATTTTTCCATGCGGGTGATCTTTGCCGTGGTGTCGATATACACGTGGTTGGGCTTGCTCTCCTCAGAGTGCTCTTCACCGTCGCGGTATATGACGAGCTTTGCTTTGAAATCCGCGCTGGGATGACGGTCCGCGGGCGTTGCACCGTTCGGATCGTAATCCTTGTAATCATAAGTACGCTTTGACGTGCTGTAACCAACGTCAAAGTAACCGTGCTGAGCTGCCGGGCAGGGCAGACGGTTGTATACAACGATCTCCTTTGAATTGTCGTCTAACGTATCGATCCTGTATACGAATACGTTATCGTCGGTCAGATTGGGATCGTCGGCATGAGGCAGAGAAATATCGAAGTAATCCGCAGGATCCCCGGCCTGATCCTTGAGGATAGTATAGGGGATGTGGATCGATATCTGGTTCTTTTCGAAATAGTCGAACTCGCCGGAGATGGAATAGGTAACGGTGAACTTGAACAGATGGTCCGGGTTAGTTGTTTCCGGAGTCCATACGTAGTCGCCGTTATCCTGCTCTTCAGCGCCGAGGACGAGAGTCGAAAAGATACCCTCTATCTGCAGAGTACTGCCGTCTCCTCCTCCGCCTCCGGAGCTTCCTCTGTCGACGGGATCTTCATCACCGCCATCGGTCGTTCTCGGAAACACCGTGCCGTTTTCGGCAAAGACCGGGTTTTCAACCGTAGGAGCCGCAAGGACCTCTATCGCCGCAGACGATAAAGAACCGAACAGCATCACTACGGTAAGAACAATTGAGATTAGTTTTTTCATCCTTTGCACACCTTTCTTACAATCTATATATCCCCACAAGAATATTATATGCGATCAAACAAAAATCAGGATTCAAAAAGCACAGATCTCATGGCCGAAGTAGACGAACTGCAAAGACCCGCCTTTTAAATCCCGGTTGAAAATAATTGATATTCAAAAAGTATATTTTGTGCTTGCCGAAAGACGTTTCCGGAAAATAAATCGCGCACCGTAAAACCTCGGATAAGCGCTTATATGTCACTCCTTGCCGATCAAATCGGCGGAAGCCCCGGAACAACATAATGCGACTAAACCAGTTTATAATGTATCATAAGGTTTTTCCTTTGTCAATAGATAATTTTCAATTTGTACTACATAATTATGAACGATAGCTCAAGAATATGTACAAAAGCTAAACAAAAAGCCGAAATGCAAAGCATTTCGGCTCGCTGTCTAACGTTGATTTTATTATTAATATTATTTCAAATCAGAAGAAAAGGGTATCCCCGTCACTGAATATTACCTTTATAGGCTTAGAATCATCTAAAGAATTATCACCATATTGTTCTTTAGAATTATCAATATATCTATACAAAAAAGACCAAAGTTCATCACCGGAAATGATCGGCTCCATTCCTTCTCCGTATAGTTCATATGATATTCTGACCACTCCCGCTGCCGGCACTGCTGTTGTGCTGAAAATATATTCCGAATCACATTCTCCGCTGTTGCAAAACTCTCCGTTATACCGAAAACTCGGTACAAAAACAGGATAAACCGCATATTATCATAAAAGTACTTTCGATTTTCACGAAAATATGATAATATAAAAAAAGAGTTGGTAAAGGGGGATTTTAATGAGCGATGAACTAAGGATTGCGGCAGGAATAATGATACCGTTTTTCGGAACTCTTTTAGGTGCCGCTGCGGTGTTTTTCATAAAAAACAATAATATGGGCGATAAATTGAGAAAACTGCTACTCGGTTTTGCTTCGGGAGTCATGATCGCGGCATCCGTCTGGTCGCTGCTCATACCGTCTATAAGTATGTCGGCGGGATACGGTTCAAATGCTTGGATACCCGCAACGGCGGGATTTTTGCTCGGGATGGGATTTTTGCTTTTGCTCGATACGGTCACTCCGCATATCCATATAAACGATTCGGAACATCAGGAGGGCAAACCGTCCGGACTCGGAAAATCGATGATGCTGATCCTGGCGGTAACTTTGCATAATATTCCGGAAGGAATGGCCGTCGGCGTTGCGTTTGCCGGAGTTATAAGCGGTAAAGCCGATATAACGATGTCGGGAGCGATAGCGCTCGCAATAGGGATCGCGATACAGAATTTCCCCGAAGGCGCGATCATTTCGGCTCCGCTTTTGTCGAGCGGACTGTCAAAGAAAAAATCGTTTTTATACGGAGCGGCATCGGGTATAGTGGAACCGATAGGAGCGGTGTTGACACTGCTCATAACCTCGGCGGTAACTTCGGCTTTGCCTTATATCCTTTCTTTTGCCGCCGGCGCAATGATCTACGTCGTCGTGGAAGAACTGATACCCGAATCAAGATCCGAAAATCACAGCAACGCGGGAAATATCGGCGTCGCTTTCGGATTTGCGCTTATGATGGCGCTCGACGTGGCGCTTGGATAATAAAATTCCGAGGATAGATTAAAAAGAAAAGGAGCAACAAAAATGAAGATAACAGTCAACCCGGATAAAAATATTGCCGACGCCGTTAAAAAAGGCCTTGAGCTTACCGGCGGATACTGTCCGTGCAGAAGAGAAAAAAAAGAAGAATATAAGTGTATGTGCGAGGAGTTCAGAAATCAGATAAAAGACCCAGATTTTGAAGGCTTTTGCCACTGTATGCTTTATTATAAATCCAAATAAGGAGATGTTAAAAATGTCGGAATTGAAAATCACAAAGGATAATTTCAAAAAAGAAGTGCTCGAATCGAAGCTGCCGGTCCTGCTGGACTTTTGGGCGGTATGGTGCGGTCCCTGCAGAATGCTTGCACCCGTCGTTGAAGAGATCGCGAACGAGTTTGCCGGTCAAGTGAAAGTCGGTAAGGTCAACGTCGATGAAGAACCTGAACTTTCGGAAATGTTCAGCGTTATGAGTATACCTATGCTTGTCGTTATAAAAAACGGAAAAATAGTAAACACTTCGATAGGATATAAGCCGAAAGAAGACGTCGCGGCTCTTTTGGACCTGTAAAATCCGTTTTGGGGAGTGTAATTTCCCGAATTTTCCGAAAGGAAGAGAGAGATGGAATTTTTTGACGTAGTTGACGAAGAGGGAAATCCCACGGGAGACAAAACTGAGCGAAAAATCGCTCACTCCCTCGGAATTCGCCACCGAACGGTCCACGTCTGGATAGTAAGGGAAAAAGACGGAAAGATGCAGGCGCTTTTTCAAAAAAGGGCGGCTTGTAAAGATTCATTTCCCGGAAGGTACGACACCTCGTCCGCAGGCCATATCACCTCCGGAGACGAGCCGATCGATTCGGCAATAAGAGAGCTTGCCGAAGAACTTGGTATAAAAGCTGAGCGAAAAGACATGAAAGCTATCGGAAAATTCAGAATACAGTATGAAAAGGAGTTCCACGGCAAGCTTTTCCGGGATAACGAGATCGCGTTCGTCTTTTTATGCGACAAAGCCGTTGACGAAAAAGACGTCGTTCTTCAAAAAGACGAGGTAGAGGAAGTAAGGTGGTTTTGCATCGACGAGGCCTACGAAAAAAGAATATCCGGCGACAAAACTTTTTGCACTCCTCTCGAAGGTCTTGAGATAATAAAAAAATATCTGTCCGAAAACCAAAAATAAACGTATAAAAAAAAGACCGTACCCGTTAAAAGGTACGGTCTTTTCGCGCGATATTATTTTATAAAAAGTCCGTTTTCCGAGCGATCCACGGTTATAGTGTCGCCGGGAGAAAGAGTTCCGGAAAGTATCGCCCGGGAAATAAGAGTTTCAACGTTCGACTGCAAAAACCGTTTGAGCGGACGCGCGCCGAAAGATATGTCAAATGCGTTGTCGATAATATATTCTTTGGCTTGCGGCGTGAGCTGCAAAGAAAGCTGTTTATCGGACAGCCGCTTCGATATCGACGCCAGCTGAAGATCGAGTATGCTTTCGATATTCTCTTTCGTGAGCGGCTTATAAAGTACGATCTCGTCAAGACGGTTCAAAAATTCGGGGCGGAAAGAACGTCTCAAAAGTGCGTTCACTCCGTCTTTTGCCTGATCGGAGATACTGCCGTCCGGGAGTATGCCGTCAAGAATAATATCCGAGCCGAGATTCGAGGTCAGGATCAGGATAGTGTTCTTGAAATCCACCGTTCTGCCTTGACCGTCGGTGATCCTGCCGTCGTCGAGCACCTGGAGAAGCACGTTGAAAATATCCGGGTGGGCTTTTTCGATCTCGTCAAACAACACGACAGAATAGGGTTTGCGGCGGACCGCTTCGGTGAGCTGTCCTCCCTCGTCGTAGCCGACGTATCCGGGAGGCGCTCCGATAAGGCGGGACACCGAGTATTTTTCCATATATTCCGACATATCTATACGTATTATGGATTTTTCATTGTCAAACAACGCTTCCGCAACGGCTTTTGCAAGTTCCGTCTTTCCGACGCCGGTCGGACCGAGAAACAAAAACGATCCGATCGGGCGGTTCGGATCCTGTATGCCCGCACGGGAACGAAGGATCGCGTCGGAAACGCGCTTTACGGCGTCGTCCTGACCGATGACCCGCTTATGCAGGATCTGTTCAAGAGACAACAGCTTCTCACGTTCGCTTTCCATAAGCTTTGACACCGGTATGCCGGTCCACCTTGAAACGACTTTCGAGATCTCGTCTTCCGTGACGCAATTACGCAGCAGCGGATTTTCGTCGTTTTTGCTGTCTTTTTCGAGTTCCTCGAGCTTTTTTTGAAGTTTCGGAAGCTCGCCGTACCTCAATTCAGCGGCTTTTGCAAGGTCGTAGTCGTTCTGCGCTTTTTCGATCATCGCACCGGTCTGTTCTATTTCCTCTCTGAGCTTTTGGATCGTTCCGATACTTTGTTTTTCTTTTTCCCATTTTGCCTTCATCGAAGCAAAGCTCTCTCTTGCTTCGGATAACTCGCTCTGCAATTCTTTGAGCCGCGCTTCGGAAATTTTATCGTTTTCACGTTTCAATGCGGCCTCTTCTATTTCAAGCTGCATTATACGGCGTGATTTTTCGTCCATTTCGGTAGGCATCGAGTTCATTTCCGTTTTTATAAGCGAACACGCTTCATCAACAAGGTCTATCGCTTTGTCGGGAAGGAAACGGTCCGAGATATATCTTTCAGAAAGCGTTGCCGCGGCGATCAAAGCGGCATCGTGTATTTTCACGCCGTGGAACACCTCGTATCTTTCGCGGATACCGCGCAAAATCGAAATCGTATCCTCGACGGAAGGCTCGGGAACCGGTACCGGCTGGAACCGGCGTTCGAGTGCGGCGTCTTTTTCGATGTATTTACTGTATTCGTTCAAGGTAGTCGCGCCGATACAGTGAAGTTCTCCGCGTGCAAGCATCGGTTTGAGAAGGTTTCCCGCGTCCATCGCACCGTCCGTTTTGCCCGCTCCGACTATAGTATGAAGCTCGTCTATGAAAAGAATTATATTGCCGTTCGAGTTTTTGACGTCCTCCAGAACGGCTTTAAGACGTTCTTCAAATTCTCCGCGGTATTTCGCTCCGGCGACGAGAGCGCCCATATCCAAAGAAAAAATGGTTTTGTTCTTGAGGTTTTCGGGTACGTCGCCTTTTACGATCCTTATAGCGAGACCTTCCGTGATAGCGGTCTTTCCGACGCCGGGCTCACCTATAAGGCAGGGGTTGTTTTTGGTTTTTCGGGAGAGTATGCGTATAACGCTTCTGATTTCGTTTTCTCTGCCGATAACGGGGTCGAGTTTTTGTTTTCTCGCGAGTTCAACCAAGTCCTGACCGTATTTTTTCAAAGCGTTGTAGCTGTCTTCTGGCGCGTCGCTGTTTACCGTTCTCGAACCTCTGATGTTTTTCAGCGCACACAAGACGGCGGTCTCGTTCACCCCGCACTCTTTGAATATCTTCGCTACCGTCGGATCGGCTTTTTTGATAAGCCCGAGAATGAGATGCTCGACCGAAACAAACGAGTCGTGCATTTGGTCCGCTTCGGCTTCCGCTCTGTCGAAAACCGCGGCAAGCTCACGTGAAACATAGGGCGATCCGCCGGAAACCTTCGGCAGAGAATTCAATTTTTCTTCGGTTTTCCTTATTATTGACGAATAATCCGAAGACGCCGAAAAGATTTCGGGTGCAAGTCCGTCTTTTTGAGTTAACAGCGCATAAAGCAGGTGTATCTGTTCGATACACTGATTTCCGTATTCGTTTGCGATCTCCTGGCAGGAATTTACCGCTTCCGCGCTTTTTTTGGTATATTTATCGAAGTTCATATCAGAACCTCCTTTTTACGTTTTTGTAAAGTAAGTATAGGCGATAAATATGAATTTTTGTAATGCATTTTATTTCCTTTTTGTTAATATTAGCACTCTTTATATTAGATTGCTAATATTCCCAAATTGACAGCGCCGCATTAAGAAGGTATAATTTTCTCAGATCAAAAGGAGGGCGATTTTTCAGTGACAAAAGAGAAAAAGAAAAGAAAACTGTTTTGTCAGATCTCTCCGCTGACTTATGAAATTTCGAAAAAAAGATGCTGTGTAAACAGAGATATCAGCGACTTTTTCAGCCGCAGCAGATTTGCGAAAACAAAATCGGAAGAACCGCTTCCGGTATCTGTCATAAAACATAAATCCCTGATCCGCCGCAAGCTCGGGAACGTAAGGATGGATCTGCAGGAAAATAAAGCCGTCAATCTGTCGATCGCGGCGCCTAAAGTGAACGGTATACTTATAAAACCGGGCGAAACTTTTTCTTTTTGGAGGCTCGTCGGGGACGCTACCGCCGAAAAAGGGTATCTTAACGGAGTCGTGATCTCCTCCGGCAAAGTACTTGAAGGCATCGGAGGCGGTATGTGTCAATTCACGAACTTGATACACTGGATGATCCTGCATACCCCGATGAAGATAACCGAACACCATCACCATGATTCTATGGATCTTTTTCCGGATTTTAACCGACAGATCCCGTTCGGTACGGGAACGTCGATAATGTATAATTATCTGGATTACCGTTTTTGCAACACCACCGACAACACCTATCAGCTTCTTTGTTATACGACGGACACTTACCTTTGCGGCGAGCTTCGCGCGGTAAAGCCGCAGGATTACGTTTACCATATTTTTACCGAAGGCGAGAGATTTGAAGAGGAAGACGGCGTCGTTTACCGTTTGGGCAGGGTCTACAGAAAAACGGTTGACAGAGTTACCGGAAACACCGTCGAACAAACGCTTGTCCGGGACAACCGCGCCAAGGTCATGTACGATTTGAAATATACAACGCTGAATAAATAACGAGTATAATAAAAACGCTCACAGTCTTAAACTGTAAGCGTTTTTAAATTTCTTATTATTTTGAATTTTTCGGAAGAACGGAATTTTTGTAAGCGGACGGAGTGATACCCTCGAGCTTTTTGAAAAGTTTTGAAAAATAATAAACGTCGTTTATTCCGACCGAATACGCTGCCGATTTCAGCGGCTCTCCGTTTGCGATAAGCGTTTTCGCTTTCTCAATCCTCTGTTTGAGGATATACTTTTCCGGGGATATGCCGAATTTGTCTTTGAACAATCTGTAGACGCGGCTTCTGTCGACACCGAGATACTCAGAAATCTCAGACACCGATATCCCTTCAGCGCAGTGAAAATCGATAAACGCAACGGCACCGTCTATTTGACGGTTGAATTTTTTGCCGCCGCCGTTTCCGGCGGACTCTTCGATCGCGCTGAAACACTCCATAACGCATCCCTCGAAATACGCCGCCGTGGGATTTTCTTTTTTGTCAACACAGCGCTCGAGTATTTCTTTTATCTTGTTTTCAAATATATTGTTATTTACGGTCACTTTCAGGTCGTCTTTATCTATGCCGGCTTTTTCGAGGTGCTTTTCGACGAAATCCCCCGTGAAACATATCCAGCAAAAAGTCCAGGGGTCGTCCGGATCGGAATAGTAAAGTGCGGCGTCTCTCGGAAGGATAATAAACGCGTCGTTTGCCGAAAGAGAATACTTTTTCCCTCTGACCTCGTAATATCCCCTCCCGTTCAAAACCTTGTGTATTATATACGGGTACCTTGCGTAAGGCCCGCAAGAAAAGTTTTTATCACAGTTCAAATACCCGCAGCCGCAAAACCGCCAGTTCGAGTCCTCGTCGAAATGACTTGCCCAATATTCTTTCCTCATAATGAACCTCAACTCCATTCCCTGCTGTCAATATAACAAATATCATGGTAAAAGTCAACAATAATACAAAACAAATCATCAATTCGCCATTGAGAGATGCCGATAAAATCAGTATTATTGTAATAGAAGAAGATTATTATACGGGGTGATAACGACGTTAAACAATATATCGCAACAATTTTACAATGTCGGAGAAATCTTTGCGGGAGCGATGTTCGAAAATGAAGACCTCCCGATCTTCGACCGTATGTCTCACGCTTATGCGGAATACTGGAGCCGCAAGGTGCTTCCCGCTTACAACGGCGGGAAATTATACCCCTGCGGTCCGCTGGGAGAACCCGATTACGCAGTAACTCCGAGCGCGTCATACGTATATACCGTTGACAAAGAACGCCTGGACAAAAAAGATCCTGCGCTTTTCGGGTATCTTATAGACGAGTTCGCCGGTTCGTCCTGCGGATATACGATCCACTCAGTCGCCGGGTTCGGTTTCACTCATTCGCTGCCCCACTACGGAAGGATCGCAAAAGAGGGCTTTGATTCTTATTATGAAAGGATACAAAGAAAAAACGGCGAACTGAAAAACGGACTTTCGGAATTATTAGACGGAATCAGGAAATTCCGCGGACGCTGTATCGATAAGCTGATAAAAGAAAACGCGGATGAAGAGCTTATAGCGGCTCTTAAAAAGGTTCCGTTCAGACCGGCGGAAAACATATACGAAGCAATAGTATGCATGAATTTCATTTATTACCTTGATTGCTGCGACAACGTCGGACGTCTGGATACGGACCTGCTTCCTTTCTGGAAAGGCGAGGATATCGTCGGGCTTTTGGAGGAATTTTTCAAAAACGTCGATGAAACCGAAGGTTATTCGTCGTCGATCGGTCCGGACTACAATCCTCTGACGCTGCAATGTCTTAAAGCGATAAAAGGCAAAAGGCGTCCGCAGATAGAATTGAGGATCCGTCCAGATATGCCGAAAGAACTTTGGGACGCGGCGATAGCGTCTCTTGCCGAGGGTTGCTCCAACCCGTCTTTGTATAACGATCCGTTATACGAGCAATCGTTCAAAAAAAGATTTCCCGATCTGCCCCATGAGGATTTTCTGCGGTTTTGCGGCGTCGGATGTACCGAAAGTACGCTTGCGGGCCTTACGAACGCAGGTTCTCTTGACGCCGGTATACACACTCCTGAGATTTTTTCGGTATATATGCGGGAAAATCTCGGAAAATGCAGCTCGTTCGAGGAATTTTACAACGGCTTCATCGCAAAATACAAATCCGAGCTTGAGGACGTTGTTGACCGTCTGCGCGAATATCACACCCTCAGAGCAAAATGCAGGCCGCACCCGATGAGAACGCTCGTTGTCGACGACTGTATCGATAAAGACAAGGATTTCAACAACGGCGGCGCGAGATACTCCTGGAGCGTTATAAACTTTGCGGGACTCGTGAACGTTTTTGAAGATATGCTCGCGGTCAAAGAGCTTATATTTGACAAAAAACTGTTTTCGGCGGAAAGATTCATCAAAGGTCTCGACGACGAGGACCCCGAAATATTCAACGCTTGCAAACGCTGCAAGCATTACGGAGTCGACGACGACGAAGCGGATTCGCTCGCCGCAAGGATACTCGGAGATCTTTTGGATGAACTTGACAAACACAGGACCTGCTTCGGCGGACAATTCCTGCCCGCGTCGATCCAATTCAACACCTGCGTCTGGGCGGGTAGAACCGTTCTTGCGACGCCGGACGGAAGAAAACGCGGTACCTCTCTTGCGGATTCTCTCTCTGCAATACACGGAAACGACACCGACGGTATAACCGCGATGCTCAACAGCGTTGCAAAACTGCCGCTTTGGAGAATGACCGGGACGCCCGTGCTGAACGTAAGACTTGAAAAGACGTTCATGAAAAACAACCTTCCTGCGATAGTGAGCGGATTTTTCGCAAACGGCGGTATGCAGATGCAGATAACCTGCCTCAACCGCGAAGATATGCTCGACGCGCAGGAGCATCCCGAAAACCACGGCAATCTCGTGGTAAAGGTCGGCGGATATTCGGATTATTTCGTGCGTCTGCCGAGAGACCTTCAAAATCAAATCATTTCAAGGACTGAATTTGTATGATGATTTTCGATATAAAACGCGCGTCGGCATCCGACGGACCGGGACTGAGATCTGTCGTCTTCTTCAAAGGGTGTCCGCTGCGCTGCGCCTGGTGCCACAATCCGGAATCGTATTCCGCATCGCCTCAGCTGTCTTACGCAGAAGAAAAGTGCGTTTCCTGCGGAAAATGTTCTCAAATTTGCGAACACGGCTGCCACGAGATCAAAAACGGAGCACATATTTATTCGTCCGAAAAATGTGTTCTTTGCGGAAAATGCGCAGAAGAGTGCCCGACGAAAGCGCTGAAACTCTACGGAGAAGAAATTTCGGTCGATCGGGTGTTTTCAAAACTTCTGCGGGACAAAGCGTATTACGTTTTCGGCGGAGGCGTTACCTTTTCGGGCGGAGAGCCGATGTCGCAGTTTGAAGAAGCTCTCGAGCTGGCGAAAAAGCTTTATGAAGCCGGCGTTTCGGTATGTATGGAGAGCTGCGGCTACGGAAATACGGAGGATTTTCTTGAGATCGCAAAATATATCGACTTCTTTCTGTTCGACGTCAAATGCGTGAAAGAGCTCCATAAACGCTGCACCGGAGTTGAAAACGACCTGATAATCAAAAATCTCCACGCATTGAGCGATGCCGGAGCGAAAATAATATTGCGCTGCCCGATAATCCCCGGCGTCAACGATAATAAGGAACACCTCGAATATCTCGCGTCGCTTTCAAAATTGAGCGGAGTCAAAGAAATAAACCTTGAGCCGTATCATCCGATCGGAATATCAAAGAGAAAAATACTCGGTATGCCGGTCGAATACGGCAACCCCGAGTTTGCAGACAAAACCGAGATCGAAAACCTAAAGAAACAATTATCCGTACTTACGGATAAAGATATAAAAATTATTTAATAAAAAGGAGATGTTTGGTATGTTAAAAAAGGTATTCGCAGCAGCGCTTGCGGTACTGATGGTGATCCTCTGCTTTGCCGCTTGCGGCAAGGGCGGCGAATCGTCGAACCCTCAGGAATCGTCAAAACAGGAAAGCAACTATCCTTCGGGATTCGCTTTTGACGAAACAAGTTTTAAAGGCAAAAAACTTCAGTGGTGGAATCACTGGGACACCGTTGACACAAAGGGTCATATCGCCGAGTTTGAAAACGCAACCGGTACAAAGATCGAATACAGCACTCTTTCCGGCGGCGGCGGAACGGAATACGCCGCACAGCTCAGCTCTGCAATAACCGCAGGAACGGGACCCGATATCGCCGTCGTTTACGACTGGGCCGTCCCCAGCTGGACTAAAAAAGGATTGCTTGTACCTCTCGACGAAGTCATGAACCTTTCCGACGAAATATATAAAGATAAAATAAGCGATGCAATGCTCAATTTCTTCGCATATAACGGCAAATCTTACGTGATTGCGACAAACGAGGTTTCTTGTTATTATCTTATCTACCGCAAAGATCTGATCGAAGAGGCAGGCCTTGACGATCCTTATGAGTTATGGAAAAATAAAGAATGGAACTATACGAAGTTCAATGAATATCTTGCCGCTCTGACTTATGACAGCGACGACGACGGCGTTATCGATATGTTCGGTCTCACCGGATATACCGACGAGGGATGGCTCGGAACGGTCGAAAACGGCAACTACGTCAGATGGACCGAGGATGGTACCCCGAAATTTGCTCTCACCGATCCAGATCTTATCGCGGCGCTGACCGAAGCTCACGTCGTCGGAACAAACGGCTGGATAAGAAACGATGTTTTGCCGCTCGACGAGTTCCTCAGCGGAAAATTCGCGTTTTTGTTCAGCGCTCAGTGGGATTGGGAGAAAGCGATCGATACTTTCGGAATCGAAAAAATCGGATTTGTCCAGATGCCTTATGCGGAAGGGGTCAATGAATCAAAGGTAGTTTTGAACAGGACCAACGCATCGGGGTATGCGTTTACCCAAAATATCGACGAACCGGGACTTGCCGAACATTATATAAAATACGCGATGTTCTGGGACAGAGCGGACCGCAACCTCGACGCTAAGCCGGAAAACTCGCCTACATTCGGCGGAAGCCGTGAGTTTTATGAATTCCACAGGCAGATGCAAAAACTCACGTTCGCTCCAAACGCCGGATCTTTCGGAGTTTTGTATAACGTAATAGCGTCTAAGATACTTTGGAACTATACCGACACTGTAGCAAATCTTGTTCAGAGCGCTCAGCCGGCAGCGCAAGCTTTGATCGACGAGGTGTTCTACGAAGACTGATTTTCCCGGAGGGAGAAGATCTTTTATGAAAATTTTCAAAAAGGTGATCGCGGTAGTTTCGGCGGCGGCAATATTGGCGGCGTTTTCTGCCTGCAATACTTCAAATCCGTCTGAAAGTGAACCGCCTTCATCGGTATCGTCTAAATCTGGAGGGTTCGGTTCGACGAGCAAACCCAGCAGACCGGAATCCAGCGCGATCGAACTCACGGTATCCGATATTTTCAAAAACGAAGTAATCGCTTACGAACAGAAGATCGGTGAGGCAAAAACCGGCGTTATGGATTTTTCCTGGCTCAACGACGTTCCCGCCGGTACTCACGGATTCGTTACGGTGAAAGACGGCGACTTCTGTTTTGAAGACGGTACCTCGGTAAAATTCTGGGGAGTAAATTTGGGATTCGGCGCGGCGGCTCCCGAAAAGGAGACCGCCGAGGCAATATCCGAAGAGCTTTACCGTTTGGGCGTGAATATGGTAAGACTCCACGCGCTCGACGCGGGTCTCGTTGATTATTCCGAAAACACGACCCAGCTGTTTGATGAGAAATTTTTCGACCGGATGGACTATTTCATCTGGCTGCTGAAACAGCGCGGTATATATATACACCTCGATCTTATGTGCGGTAAAGGCTATCTTCCCGGCGACGGATTCACCGCAGAGGAAATGGATTATTTCATAAAATCCGCCGGCGGCGCGAACGATAAGACCGGACTTGTCAAAGAAACAAGACTTTTCAACGACAGATGTATCGAGCTTGACAAAAAATATATCGAAGGGATCCTGACTCATTTCAATCCGTATACCGAAATGAGATATTGCGACGATCCTGTCTTCGCCGTGGTCCAATACGTGAACGAGACGAGCATCTTTTGGACTCAGCAGATGATATCGACTCCGTTCGAGGGAGAACTGAACGAAAAGTATAACGAATGGTTATGCGAAAAATACGGCGACCGTGCAGCTCTTGAGCTTGCATGGACGGACGAAAAAGGTGTTTGTATTCTTAACGCCGACGAAGACCCCGAAGCCGGAACGGTAGTCGGAGAAGGATTGGGGTGCTGGGGCGAAAGACTTGTCGGATGGAACAGCAAGCTGTCGACCCGTCTTGCGGATTATAAAGAGTTTTTATACGATACCGAAGCAAAAACCTTTACCGAAATGTATGAATTTATGAGAGCTCTCGGGCTGAAATGTCCGATCAACCTCTCGAACTATCCTCTCGGTCCCGCGGACAGAAAGGTCAACTCTCTCGGAGACGTTACTGAGAAAAACGCCTATTGGGGCGATAATGACGTCAGTATGACCGAGGCGGAACCTTCTTCCGAATATCCGAGAAACACCCTGGTCGATCTTTCCTGCGGTTGTGTGGCGGATAAACCGTTCGTCATCACCGAATGGAACTGTTTGTCGACGGTGGAATTCAAAGCCGACGGGTTGTTCCAAACGGCGGCGTACGCGGCGCTCCAGGATTGGGACGGATTTTTGCTCTTCACCTGGACCTTCCAGTCCGGAGCAACGTATTTTTATTCCGACGCAATGACGGATCTTTACAGCGCAAACATGGATCCGTCGACGATCGGTCAATTCGGAATGTGCGCGGCGCTTTTCAGGTTGGGACTTGTGAGCGAGGCAAAAAATTCGGTCGAATGCGTATATACCGAAACCGACGTATTCACACAACCGTCAAATTATATGGCTTATCAGTATTCCGTTCCGTTCATATCAAAGTTTTCATATAGGTTCATAGATGAAAAATACGACGGAAACGCCGATTTTGTAATAACTTCGGGAAATTCGGCTTCCGGAGATTATTCGTCGGCTAAAAAGCTGCTGCTCCATTCAATGAATCCTTATTCGGATATTTCAAAGCAAAACAACGCGAGAGAAACTTGGCTTAAGAAATATATCGAAAATAACGCCGAAATCAAAAAACTCGGCGGCGCGGAATTTGCGGTAGGAGAAAACCGCGTCGTATGTGTCGCACCTGAAGGCGCTTACTATTTCGGAGGCTCGTCCGTTACTTCCGTGGTCGACGCGTCAATGAAACAGCTCGGCATCATCGGTAACGACGAAGGCTTTGTCGACGGAAAAATAATTTCCGATACAAAAGAGATCGTTTTCGATTATAAAAATAACGGATTTTTTATAAATACCGACAAAATCGATGTTTTTGCCGGCGTTACGAACGGCTCGGCGGCGTCCGGAAGCTTTTCTTTGAAAACAACGAACGATAAAGCGGCGATCGCCGTGATCGCGCTTGACGGAGATAAGATCGAGACATCAAATTCGGTCTTTGTCTATGCGATGGGAAGATGCGCAAATAACGCCCGCAATATCATCGGCGGAGACGGTTCGCTGCAAGGCGTCGGACGCGCTCCGATATTATATGAGGATATCCGCGGAACGCTCACGGTAAGCTCCGAAAAATCTTCCGCTGTCGCTTACGCTTTGTCCTCTTCCGGAAAACGAGTCAATGAAATTCCGGTAGCGGAAATTTCAGGCGGATTTACTTTGACTCTCGCGGGAAGCTGTTTTTATGAAATAGTTTTCGCGGACTGATATTATAATCTTTTTAATAAAACTACGCTGCCGTAAAAATTACGGCAGCGTAGTTTTGTTTTTGAAACGTCGAACGCTTATTTCTGTTCCGGCTTGTTTTTTCGGCATGATCCGTTCATCGGACATCCTCCGCATCCGCAGGAACATTCATTGTTTTTCTTCTTTTTTATAAGATTGACGATTATTGCGGCCACAATGACCGCGAGTATCACGCAAATTATTATCGTTGCGAGATTGGTTTTGATCCATTCTATCATACACCTATCCCCTTCCCGTTATAATTATTTATGCCGCGGAATTCGGTTTCAGCGAAGCTCCGTTTTTATTTTTGCGTACGACCATATATACCATGAAAATGAAAATTATTACAGCAAAAGCCAGAGATATCGGATTTGCCGCCCCTTTGAACATCATTCCGAACTGGTATACTATCAGTGACACGGCATAGGCAAAGGCGCACTGATAACCGATCGCAAACCAAGTCCATTTTGCGCTGTTCATTTCTCTGCTGATGGCGCTGATCGCACCGACGCACGGAGCGCAAAGCAGATTGAAGATCAAAAACGAGTAAGCTGACAGCGCCGTCATACCTTCAAAATCGAGCACACCGAAAACTCCGACGATCTCTTCTTTTGCAAGTATCCCCATAAGCGTTGCGATAGACGCTTTCGCACTTCCGAATCCGAGCGGGTTGAATAACACCTTCAACGCTCCGCCGATCACTCCGAGAATACTCGATTCAAGCGGTATATCAAGCGCAAACACAAGCTTTCCTTCGACGACACCGACAGAAGAACCGATCCAAACGAAGATCGACGCAAGAAGTATGATCGTTCCTGCTTTTTTGATAAACGCCCATCCTCTTTCCCACATACTGCGTAAAATATTTATCGGCGTCGGCATGTGGTATGCGGGGAGTTCCATGACGAACGGCGAAGGTTCTCCGGAAAACATCTTCGTCTTTTTAAGAATGAATCCCGACGTTACGATCGCAAAAATACCTATCAGGTAAGCGCTCGGCGCTACCCACCACGCGCCTCCGAAAATCGCGGAAGATATCATTGCGATCACAGGCAGCTTTGCACCGCACGGAATAAAAGTAGTTGTTATGATCGTCATACGTCTGTCATTTTGATTTTCAATGGTCCTCGACGACATTATTCCGGTAGCACCGCATCCCGTTCCGACAAGTATGGGGATGAACGATTTTCCGGAGAGCCCGAATTTGCGGAAAATTTTGTCCATAACGAACGCGATACGTGACATATATCCGCAGCCCTCGAGAAACGCGAGGAAGATGAAAAGCGCAAACATCTGCGGCAGGAAGCTGAGTACCGAGCCGACTCCCGCCACGATACCGTCAAGAATAAGCCCGTTGAGCCAAAGCGGCGTATTCAAACGCTCAAGCGAATCACCTATAACTTTCGGGAGTCCCGGGATCCAGACCCCGAAATCCGATTCGTCGGGTATTATCTTATACCAATCTTCGAGTATACCCGAGATATCGGCACCCTTTTCGGCAAACGCATCGCCGTAAACGTCGACGGCTTTGATAAACGAAGAATAATCCTTCGCATCCATCGCTTTTATCGCAAGCTCAGCGCCGATAGCATCGTTTTGCTTTGCGGTTTCGAGTTTTTCGCGCATTTCTTCCGTCCAAAGATATTGTTCGGCAGATTCGGTAACTGCGGCGCTGTAAGACGACGCTCCTATTCCGAATAAATGCCAGCCGTCCCCGAAAAGGCCGTTTTTTGCCCAGGTGTCCGACCAGCTACCGACAAGAGCGATGGAAATGTAATACGTCAAAAACATGATCACGGCAAAAATCGGCAGTGCCGCCCACTTGTTTGTGAAAATCCGGTCGATTTTATCCGATGCTGTCAGCCGCCCGGAATGTTTCTTTTTATAAACTCCGTTAAGGATGTTGGATATGTAATTATATCTTTCGTTTGTGATGATACTTTCTGCGTCGTCATCCATGATTGCTTCCGTCGTACGGATATCTTCTTCGATATGGTTCAAAGTACTTTCGCTGAGATCAAGCAAATTCAGTACGTTTTTATCTCTTTCGAATATTTTTATAGCGTACCAGCGCTGTTTTTCCGGCGCCATACTGTGAACGGCTGCCTCTTCGATATGAGCTATCGCGTGTTCGACCTCTCCTGAAAATATATGCAGAGGAACGGAATATTTTTTTGCCGCGGCTTCGATCGCGGCGTCCGCCGCTTCAATTATACCTTCATTTTTCAACGCCGAAATCTCAACGATCTTACATCCGAGTTTTTTTGAAAGTTCTTCAATATTTATTTTGTCGCCGTTTTTTCTGACGATATCCATCATATTTATCGCAACGACGACCGGCGCACCGGTTTCCATAAGCTGAGTGGTGAGATAAAGATTCCGTTCTATATTCGTTCCGTCGACGATATTGAGTATCGCGTCGGGATGTTCTTTGATCAGATAATCGCGGGCAACGACCTCGTCGGTAGTATAAGGCGAAAGCGAATATATGCCCGGAAGATCCGTAAACGTTACGCCGTCCCGGTTCTTCATCTTGCCTTCTTTTTTCTCCACCGTGACGCCGGGCCAGTTTCCTACGTATTGATTCGAACCGGTCAAGGCGTTGAAAAGCGTTGTTTTTCCGCAATTCGGATTGCCCGCAAGGGCTATTCTTATATCCATGGATCTGCCTCCGTGAAAAACTTAAAATCGCAGATCGGCAAGAGCCGACCCATTTTCGAAAAATCAGTCGAGTAATCTTAAAATCACTCGACTTCTATCATATCCGCGTCTGCTTTGCGAAGAGAAAGTTCGTATCCGCGTACCGTTATTTCTATAGGATCTCCGAGAGGAGCCGCTTTGCGGAGATATATTTCAACGCCTTTTGTTATACCCATATCCATTATGCGGCGTCTTATCGCACCTTCTCCGTGCAGCTTTACGACTTTCACTGTTTCGCCGATCTTAACATCTTTCAAGGTTTTCATTGTCGTTCTCCCTTGTAACCTCGTTTTTCCTGCGTTTTTTACCGCCGATACGTTCGGATTTTGAAATTCCCATACTACTATAAATAATATATTATTTTTATAATTTGTCAATGGATTTGAAAGATTTATTAATATATAAAACCGCTTGTAAAGTTAAAAAATCAAAGCCGACGCTACCGTCGGCTTTGACCTGTTTTTTCGCCTTACGAATACATTCCGTTTACGTTCATATAATCGTAAATAAGCTTTCCGTGCTGTTGTTCTTCTTTCTGGATATGATTCAGAAAGTTTCTCAAATTCTGATCCTTGAATTCAAAAACGCAGGTATCATATAGATTAGACGCGTATTTTTCGGAAGCGAGAGCATCGGAACAGAGAAAACAATCCTCGGATTTCTCCGGTGTGTTCACATTAGTGTATTTTGCGTTGAACGTTTGAGCGGATTGGGAAGAACTTGAGGTTTGAGGAACGGTACCTGAAGAGATCTGATCAAGAGACTCAAGGTGTCCCTGCTCGGTCTGGGCGAGCTGAGAAAAAAGGTTTTTAAGCTGGACGTCTTTGGCGCAGGAGGAATGTTTCAGATATTTTTCCGTACATAATTTCTCCTGATTTTTAAGTTCGTTGAGTAATTCGGTTTCTTTTTGAGTAAACTGCATAATACCACGCCTTTCATAGTTATTTTCGTAACCTTATTGTTGACGCGGTTTCCGGTAAATATACAACCTTCTCCTTAAATAAAATTTTTCGGTATTATAATATTAAAACTCGATTATCACGAATCCCGCCGCCGGAACGACGGCGCGATAACTGCGCTCGCCGAGCTTTTCAAGAGAAGCCGCCCCCATCGCCTCTTTGACGATATGCGGCGTTACGTTTTCTCTGAAACTGACCGTGACCGTCTTGTCAGCCTCATGGTGTATAACGTTGCCTTGTTGAAGACTGCGCTCATTGCCCTCGTTGTTAAATATCGAAAGGTAGCGCCTGCCGCGCTCGTCTTTCGAAACCAGCCAGCACAGACCGTCGGAAAAACATGGCATAAGCTCCTTTGCCGCGGCGTTTATCTCTCTTTCCAACCTGCCGAAATCTCCGCTCTCCAAAATCCTCATACCGCTTCCCGCTTTCAAACGGGCAAACCCGCCGTCCGGAGAGGCGTCTATGAGACAGCCGTAACGCGACAAAACCGTATCGGATGCATCGGCATATACTATATCAAAAATATCGCCAAATCGGGAATTCGTGATCACGTGTCCTTCGTTCCCGATAGGTTCTGTCTGTAAATATATCAGTTTCAGCACGTCTTCGACGTGGCCGTAATAGTTCTTATCCTCTTCTCCGAGCGGACAGCACATATAAGTGCCGCGGTGTTTTCCGAATTCGTATCCGTCGAACATACCCGGCAACTCCATACAAGCGTATCTGACCGGCAATACTATCGCGAACGGTGTGATCGGTTCAATTTCTCTGAATTCCGCCGCAGTATTGATAAAATCCTTTTTAATTCTTCCGTAATCCGAAAGAGTGAACTCTTTCATATCGGTGTAGCTGCAGTTTAGCCCCCATTCTTCCGAAAAATACTGCGCGCCCGACATAAGAGCGTAATAATATATCCTGTTTTGCAGTATACGCGATGATCCGCCGTTTTCACCGTCGCGAGTAAAGTCGTCGGGATGCAGCTCTTGCGTCAAATACCATTCGTTTGATCGATCCGAGTTAAAACACGGCATCGAATAATAGGACCCGCCGTTTTCACGAACTTCGCGCCAGCACTCATAGTAGACTCCCCAGGTCTTACCGCTCGCTCTCGCCGCGCCGCGTGCCATTGCCGTCTGCTGACGCATGAGCGGTATCTGACAACCCACCTCCGGCATAAAACTGCGCATTCCCAGCTCGTCCTGCAATCTTGTCGCCATATAATAACTGTCGCAGGGCAATATCTTTCCGCCTGTCTCCGCCATTCTGCGGCCGAACATATCTTTTATTTCATCAAGAAAAGCCTCCGGAGTGTCGGCATAGCGCAGGCCGGCATAGAATTCAGGTCCGTCCTGCGATAGGACCGACAGCAGCTTACCGTCCGGCATCCTCGCGTAGCTGCTCTTTGTTCGCTCTTTCAGAAATTCAGTATCGTAGGGACCCTCCGCACCGTCCGTAAGTCTTATGATATTCCTCCAGTCGTTACGGCGGTTGGATGCGCTTTCGTGCAGCTGAAATCCGAGAAACCAATCCCCAAGCAGTTCCGAATA
>JAGAEK010000067.1 GCA_017828835.1 Oscillospiraceae bacterium
CAGCGGCGGCAGTATTCGTTGAATATCTCGCCGAACGGAAGAGTTTTAAGTTCTTCCTGAAGTACCATGAGTTTGGTGAGATCGCCGGTGTCCTGCAGTTTTTTGAGTTTATCGGTAGGCTGGAGCAAAGCAAAAAGAAGCGCTTTCTGTAAATTGCGGAACCCGGTGACCCAGGCGGAGATACGGTTGATAGAGGCGTCAAAATAGTCGAGCGCGATATGCACTCGTCCGTCAAGTCCGCCGCAGCGGACTATCTCTTTCGCGAGTTCTTTTGTCTCGTCGTCGAAAAGTACTACGTGGTCGCTGTCCCAACGGATAGGGCGGGTAACGTGCAGCGCGATCTCATCAAAAAAGCAGAGCAGCGCGGAGATCTTGTCGGAAACGACTTCGGTCGGATGATAGTGTCCGTTGTCCATAAGAGGTATACATTTATCCTTGTTCGCTGCCGCGTACGAAAGAGCGAATTCGCTGCTTCCCGCGGTATACGCTTCGACGCCTATACCGAAAACTTTGCTTTCGATGCAGGGTTTGACTTTATTAAAATCGTAAGGCTGTGAAAGTATGGCGTCGATACTGTCTTTGTAGCGCATTCTCGGCCCGATACGGTCGCCGGGGATATCTTTGAAACCGTCGCCTATCCATATATTCATAACGCAGGGGTCGCCGAGCTCCTGTGCAAGATACGACGAGATGCGTATGCAGGCTTTGCCGTGTTCGATCCAAAAACGGCGGGTATCTTCGTTCGGAGAGGAAAGAGTCAGCGGATCGCATTTCGGGTGGGAGAAAAACGTTGGGTTAAAATCGCATCCGAGTCCGCGCTCTTTGCAGAATCTCACCCATTTTTCAAAGTGTTTCGGTTCAAGCTTGTCTCTGTCCGCCCATTTGCCGGTTTCAAATATCGCGTAGGAGGCGTGAAGGTTCATTTTCGGCCTGCCGGGTATGAGCGACAAAACTTCGTCGAGGTCCGCCATGAGCTCTTCCGGATTGCGTGCACGCCCTTTATAGTTTCCTGTGGTTTGGATACCGCCGGTGAGCGGTTTATCGGGATCGGTGTCAAAGCCTCTGACGTCGTCGCCCTGCCAGCAATGCAGAGAAACGGGTACGGTTTTGAGCTTTTCGATCGCCTTTTCGGCGTCTACTCCGTATTCGGCATATTTTTCTTTTGCTTCGTTATAACTCATTTGTCTGCCTCCATCTGTATTTTTAAGTTTCCGATCGCAGTTGCCTCTATCGGCAATGCGATCACTTTTTTGCCGGTAGCTTCTTCGGTTAACCGATTGAGATAGATATTTTTCGCACCGCCGCCGACTATGTATATTTTATCATACTGTTTTTGCGTATTCTGTTCGAGTTCACGAACGGCGTTCATATACGACAGCGCAAGAGAACGGTAAGCACAGCGAAAATAATCGCTGGCGGCGAGAGCTTTTTTTGAAAGCACACTGTCAAAAGCGTCTTTCATACTCTCGGGAGAAAGGAAAATATCTGAATTCGCGTCTACCGTTTCGTCAAAACGGCTGGCTTTCGCGTTATTGTCGATATCGTCCCAGGGAGTATCGCTGCAAAGTTCGCTGCGCAGACGGCTTATGAGCCACATTCCCATTATATTTTTCTGATAGCGGTTATATCCGACGCCGCCCTCGTTCGACCAGTTACCGGATCTCGATTTCGTGTCGGTCAGCGGCTTTTCGGTCTTAACTCCGAGCAGCGACCAGGTGCCGGACGAGATATAGGGCGCGTTTTCGTCCATGGGTATACCTTCGACCGCCGAGGCGGTGTCGTGGGTCGCGCAGAGGACGACTTTTATACCTTTGTATTCGCCGATCAGCGTACCCGGTTTTTGAAGTTTGCAAAAAAGATGTTCCGAAAGTCCGAGAGCACCGAAAATATCGGGATCGTATCCGCCCGCCTCGGCGCTTACTATGCCGGTAGTCGTCGCATTCGTATATTCGTGAGCTTTGACGCCGGTGAGCTTATACATCAGATATTCCGGCATCATAAGAAAATCAGTGGCGTTTTCAAGTCTTCCGGTCAGTTTATCGGCATAGAGCTGATAGATCGTGTTGAAGGGCTGGAACTGTATACCGGTGCGGCTGTAGAGACGGTCGAACGGGATCTTTTCGTGAACGGCGGTTATCGCGTCTTTCGTACGTCCGTCGCGGTAAGCGAAACACGGCGATATCTCATCTTTTCCGCGCATGAGAACGTAATCCACCGCCCAGGTGTCGATCGACAGGCTTTCGATATTTCCAAACCTTTCCAAAGCGCAGTCGATACCGGCCTTGACATTTTTGAACATGGTTTCTATATTCCAGATCAGATGACCGTCTTTTTCATCGGTACCGTTTTTGAAACGGTAGACTTCTTCGGTCTTCAGCTTACCGTTTTCCTTCCAACCGACGATATGCCGCCCGGATGAGGCGCCTATGTCTATCGCAAGGTAATATTTTGTCATGATACGTTCCTCCGTAAAGGTGTTATTTATATTTGCAAAAAGACGGGAGCTGAATTTTTTGCTACTGATCCCGAACTTCTACCATTGCTTCCGCTGCCATCTGATATTTTTGTTCTGTATTTTCAGCATCGGATCTGTTGAAAGGATCGAAGATATAGTTTTTCGTTCCTCTCTCGGCAAGATATTGTGTCGCAAGATCGAAGCGTCCGCCCCCGATATCTACATTCGTTTTACCAAATTCAACCTTTGAATTCTTGAATAATGCAGGAATTTGTTTGATTGATGTCTTTGCGGAAGATATTTTTTGCGAAACCTCTTGACTTTCGGGAGAAGATATGGCATTATTATTAATAACAGAGTTGTGGTTGCGTAACGGCAATTGTAGCCTATTAACGTTCAGCCAATTATTGACTCTGTTTTTATTTTTGTCAACATACAAGATATTGCTTTTTTCAAAAGTGATATACTCTTGGGGAGATAGTTTTTTGTTATTGTCTACAAATATAAAATTGTAGGCAATTTTTTTGCGTTTTTGAAATCCGCATTTGCATCGCTGTCTGCCTTTTCCACATATTGATGTGCAATTATCTCCGTGACTCCGCTTTTCGTATTCGTTTTAATTTATTTTATTTTCATCTTAATTATAACGCGTTTTTCGGTAATCTTCAAGATGATATTTTGTATCGACGTCTCAAAAAAACGGAGTCGCGGGAGCGGTGCTCACGGCGGG
>JAGAEK010000009.1 GCA_017828835.1 Oscillospiraceae bacterium
ATGGAAAATTTAGGAGAAAATTATACTGTAATGTCCCTCGGTGCAAGAGTTTTTAAAACGATCGAACGTGAAATATTGAGCGGAACTTATGCCCCCGGAGACTCTCTCGTCGAAACCAAACTCTCCGAAACTCTCGGTGTCAGCAGAACGCCCGTGAGAGAAGCTATGCTTCAGCTCGAACTTGAAGGGCTGACAAAAACAATTCCCAACAAAGGCGCGGTAGTAGTCGGATTTTCAAGGCGCGATATCGAAGAAATATATGAAGTCAGAGCTTTGATCGACGGTCTTGCCGCAAGATGGGCAGCGGAAAAAGCCGATAACGGTTCAATCAAAAAAATGGGCGATATTCTAGCGCTTTACGAGTTTTATCTCGGCAGAGGAGATTCCGAAAAATTCATCGAACTCGACAACCAGTTCCATGATACCATCTACGCCGCGAGCAAAAGCCGTATATTGAACCGCACTCTGCCAAGCTTGCATAATTATCTTCAAAAAGCCCGGGCCGACGCATTGAAATCCACGGCTCGCTCTAAATCGGTCATCTCCGAACACAAAAAGATCCTTGAAGCGTTATCCGCACGTGACGGAGACGCAGCCGAAAAAGCCGCGAGAGAACATATAATCAATGCAAAAAACAATTTCATAGAAAATATGAAATACATGTACATTGACGAATAGTCAAACAAATTTAAGGGAGAAAACGCAAAACGTTTTCTCCCTCGTTTTTTATCCGTTCGGACTTTCATCCTATAATATCGACCGAAATATCTCCGCTCGACGTCGTTAACTTGCATTTCCCTCCGGACTCGCTTTCGGGAACTCTGACAGACCCCGAAGACGTTTTTGCCGTAAAGATTTTCGCGGTTTTAATCGTACCCGTGATATCTCCCGTCGAAGTTTTGATATCGATTTGATCCGCATCGCAATTTTCAAAGTTTACGTCTCCCGTGCTTCGCTCAATTTTGAAATTGTCTGCAGCAACGACGTTTTTCAGCGAAATATTTCCCGTACCGCCCGTCGAATCAAAATTTTTACAAGTCAAATCAGTCAGTTTTGCTTTTCCTGTTCCGACTTTTACCGAAAAATCTTCTTCACAGCTTACTTTTTCGACGTCGACTCTGCCGGTAGAGACCGAAATTGCGACACTGCCCGCGGCCATCTCTTTTATATCGATATCTCCCGTGCCGGTTTTCAACAATATACTCCCGGACACCGAAGCTTTGCAAACAATATCGCCGGTACTTACTTTGATATCTATACTTCCCGCGGAAAACGATTCGGGGATTTGAACGTCTCCCGTACTGCCGTTTATATTAAACTCCTCATAAAAATTCGCCGGAAGATAAACCGTCATCGATAACGATTTCGAAAAAAACGTAATATAATCATACCATTCGCGCTTATCCTCAGAAACGATCTTAAGCGTACCGTTTTCAACGTTTACCGAATGTTTGACGTTCTTTTCCGTGCATACGAGTCTGCACACGCCGTCCTCGGACGGTTTGAACGTAATATTCGATTCTTTCGTGTTGATTTCTATTTTGTCAAAATTTTCACTGACCTCATAGGTGTTCGTCTCGTATTCATCGATAGCGAATTTCGAAAAATCAAATCCGGATACGACAAATGCAGCGGCAAATACCGCAATACCGACAAGAACGAGTATAACGGCGATAATTATAGCTCTCTTTTTCATTTTGCATTCTCCTTTCCGATAAGCCGCGATTTTATCCCTATCGCCGCTTTCTTCGTCAGTTTGATCATACCTTTTGACGCCGCAGTGCATACAAAGAACATAAAGATCGAAAGCCCTCCGCAAAAAAGCGCAGCTCCGAGCATTGCGATCCCCTGCAAAGCGTAGCCTTGAAACAAATACACAGCCGCCGCGGCTGCCATACCGAGCAAGCACACCCACAGCGATACCTCTATTGCCCAAAGCGATACTATAAGCGACCAAAAAACGATATACAAAGACAAAACGACCGCGCCGGCAGCAACGATCAGCGGGAACCACACCGGAAATCCCAAAACGATCAAAACGACTTCCCAAGCACGTAATCTGCGTTTCGGCGTTATTTTTTCTTTAACTATTTTGGTTATCGGTATATCCTCCAAAGTTTGCCTTACGATCTCGTCAACGGTACCGATTCCCGAAACCGCTTCGCTTTCATTTGCTCCCTCTTCCATCCGGTCGTCGATCATTTCACTGTAAAATAACAGACGTTCGTCCGCATCGTCCTGCGGCAATCCCGACAGAGCACTTTTAAGTTCATTAAGAAATTCTTCTTTACTCATGATTGTCCTCCTTTATAACAAACTGATATACGGATATAACCTCTTTCCATTCGAGTTTGAACTCTTCGATACGTTTTCTTCCCGTTTCGGTAATACGATAGTATTTTCGAAGTCTGCCGTCATGTTCTGCAGTCCGCACCGTCATCATTCCTGCGCTTTCCAGCCGTTTCAGGATAGTGTAAAGCGTCGACTCTGACAATTCAATATAAGGCTTCATATCTTTGATGATCTTGTATCCGTAAGAATCTTCGTTTTTAATTGCCGCAAGAACGCATACGTCCAGCAACCCGCGTTTCAATTGAATATCCATACAATACCTCCCTTCATGTAATACATCGTATCACGAAGTATATAGCTTGTCAAGAGGTTTAGAAAAAATTTTTTGATTTATCTGCTAAAAACTGCTATTTATATTTAAATTTGTGAAATAATCTTCCTTTTTCGTTGACAAATCGGCACCATTATATATAATAAAATATAAGCCCCGCAGTTTCAGCGGTTAAAAAAACAGGTATAATTTGAAAGAGGTGTTTTTCTTGAAAAAAATCAGAGTAGGCGTCATGGGCGCCGCACGCGGAATGGCAATGATCGATCAGTTGATCAACAATAATGATGCGGAATTGGTCGCGGTCTGCGATTTTTACCGTCCCATCCTTGATTCGGTAAAAGCCAGAGCGGATCAAAACGGAATTTCCGTCAAATTGTTCGATTCGTTTGATGATTTTCTCGCTTACCCCGATATGGACGCAGTCGTTCTTGCAAACTACGCCGACCAACACGCGCCGTATGCAATACGCTGTATGGATCGCGGCCTCCACGTTATGACGGAAGTGTTGACCTGCGCCAATATGAAACAGGCAGTCGACCTGATCGAATGCTGCGAGCGTCATCCCGACCTTGTTTACAATTATGCCGAAAACTACTGTTTCTTCAACACGACTCAGGAAATGCGCCGTCTTTATCAGTCTGGAGTTCTCGGCGAGATCGTCCACGCTGAAGGCGAATATATCCATGACTGCTCCTCTATCTGGCCGCAGATCACCTACGGACAGCGTGAGCATTGGAGAAATCAGACCGCTTCGACCTTCTACTGCACCCATTCTCTCGGTCCGATCATCCACGTTACCGGACTCCGCCCGATCCAAGTTATCGGCACACAGTCCATTTCGCTTCCCTATATGCGTGAACTCGGAAACGTTGCCGGCTGGAGCTCCGCTATGGAGATCGTAACTCTTGAAAACGGCGCCGTCGTTAAGAGCATCCACGGATGTATCAAGCGCGAACCCGGTTCGATCAACTATGAATTTTACGGAACGAAAGGCATGGTGGAGACCAACCGTCTTTCATGTCTTGACGAAAAAGCTCCCACACTGTTCAGCTATATCGAAGGCGAAGGATGTCCTAACTGCCGCGGAGAGAGAAAGACCTACTCTCCGGAATTCAAGCTGGAAGGCGACGTGAACGCCGGACACGGCGGCAGCGACTATTACACTGTATATTGGTTCATACGCTCGATCCTCGGCGACGAAGAGGCTAAAAAGGAAGCGATCGGCGTCTACGAAGCCGTCGATATGTGTATTCCCGGCATACTCGCGTTCAAGTCCATTAACAACGGAAACTGCCCGATCAAGGTACCGGATCTCCGCAACAAAGAAGAACGCGACGCATACCGCAACGACACCTACTGCGCAAGCAAGTATTGTGCAGGCGATCAGTACCACAGTCCCGACGAAGCTTACGGCGGACTGCCTCCGATCCCTGACGAAGTATACGACGCAGTCCGTGTCAAATGGGAAAAAGGCGAACAGGGCTGATCCGAAATCATATTTTCAACCGTAAATTTGCCGTCTGAACACAAAAAACCTTGAAACGTTTTGTTTCAAGGTTTTTCGTTTTTTATGCTTACTGAACAAAATCGCGAAATTTATATGTCTCGCTTAAACGCGAATTTTTCTGTGATAAACTGTCAATGAAGAATACTATTGATTTTTTGACGTTGTTCTTCGGTGATCGGCATAGATCTTTTGTTTGTATAATCATTAAAGGCACCGTACTCCGAATGATACCTGACTTATTGTTTTGCTATATAAAAAACAAAATCACATCCGCAATTGGACAAGGAATTGACCCATTTCCCGTTGTTCAAAATATCAAGGATATATTCTATATAAACAGTTGCAAAATTCGACCTTTTCGCTTATAATAATTCAGGTTGTCCTATCGGACAACATTTATTATGATAACGACGGTGAATAATGAATGATATTAACTATCATTTTTGCAGTATTGACATTCTCGGCTCTAACGGGATCCATCCTGTTTTTCCCCTCTTTTCATATCAAAAATGTAAAGATAGGATCGTATTGGGTCGTTGCTTCGTTAGGCGCGATATCGGTCATCGCTTTCGGATGCGTACCGATAAAAGAAATTTGGGACAAGCTTACCACTCATTCCGCGATAAACCCTCTCAAAATACTGGTGTTGTTTTTTTCGATGACCTTCCTTTCGGTGTTGCTGGATGAGGTGGGGCTTTTTCGGTATCTCGCAAAAAAGGCGGCTAAAGCCGCGGGCGGCAGCCAGCATTTGCTCTTTATCTTACTGTATTTTTTGATATCCATACTGACCGTATTCACCTCAAACGATATCATGATCCTGACTCTTACGCCTTTTATCTGCTTTTTCTGCAAAAATACAAAAATCGATCCTGTGCCTTTTCTTGTAAGCGAATTCGCCGCCGCCAATACATGGTCAATGATGCTGATCATCGGTAATCCGACTAACATATATTTAGGAACTTCTGCGGGTATAGGTTTTGTCGAATATTTCAGGATCATGGTATTGCCCACGCTTTGTGCCGGTTCAGCAGAACTGTTCTTGATCCTTTTCCTTTTCAGAAAGCGTCTGAAGAAAAAAATAGAACCGTGCCGAGATGATTTCAAAATAGACAGCAAGCCGGATCTGATCATCGGTATTGCTCATTTGCTTGTTTGTCTTGTCTTTTTGGCGATTTCGGATTATATCGGTATAGAAATGTGGAAGGTTTCGACCGTCTGTGCCGTTTCATTGTTGATCTTCATCACAGCGGTTCATCTCATTCAAAAAAGCGGCTGGACACATCTGACGCATTCCGTAAAGCGTTTGCCATGGCAGCTGATCCCCTTCATCATTTCCATGTTTATCATGGTGATCTGTCTGAATTATCAAGGTATTTCCCAGAAGATCGGTCAATTATTCGGAAACACCTACTGTATCTGGAAATACGGCATGGCGTCTTTCTTTTCATCCAATATCACCAACAACATACCCATGAGCATTCTGTTCAGTACTCTGCCGTTATCTTTGGCGCAGCAGCAGTACTATCAGGCAATTTATGCTTCTATAATAGGCAGCAACATCGGCGCCTTTTTAACCCCCATCGGCGCACTTGCCGGGATCATGTTTACCGAGCTGACAGATCGGTATGATGTTCATTACGGATTCCGGCAGTTTATCAAATACGGCATACTGATAGCCTTGCCCACGATTACCGTTGCGCTGTTTGTTTTATCGCTCATAATATAATTCAGCGTGCGAAGTTTTTGGTGCCCGGGATTTTACGTTCGGGCTTTCGCCCTTGCAAAATTCCAACCGCGGCACACGCTGCTGCAGGGTCGTCGGTTCGCCGATTTATGAAAGAAAATAACAACACCGCCCGAACGGGCGGTGTTGTTATTTGGCAGGGGCAGAAGGGATCGAACCCTCGGCACTCGGTTTTGGAGACCGATGCTCTACCAGCTGAGCTATACCCCTAAAAAAATGCTGTCTTAAATCAAATGGTGGGCCTTCAGGGACTCGAACCCCGGACCAACCGGTTATGAGCCGGTTGCTCTAACCAACTGAGCTAAAGGCCCTTAATTCAAGACAACGTACAGATTATATCATACACCTTTTTAAAATGCAAGTAGATTTTTTTATTTTTAAAAATTTTTTTAATCCTCTCGCAGGAATATTCCGGATTTAGCGAGCGAAACATATCTGCCGTTTCCGACAATGATATGATCAACCAAAGAGACGCCTATCAGCTTCAGCGCTTTCCTCAAATCTATTGTGGAAATTATATCCGCTCTCGACGGAATAGGTTCACCGATAGGATGATTGTGTGCGATAATTACTGTTGCGGCGTTTGCTCTCAGCGATATTTCCGCCGCTTTTCTCACCGATATCTCGTTCGAAATAGCGCTTCCGATCGAAAGCATATCACAGCTTATGAGACTCTTTTTGTTATCAAGACACATAATATAAGAAATTTCTTGATTTTCTCCGATATATTTCGATTTGAAATATTCTCCTATTTTTTCAAGCGAATCCATAATATTTCCGCTTGAGCTTTTATCTTCTGTGTAAGCCTTGATCAATTCTTTAATGAAAGCGATCAATGTCGCGCTCTCCTCGCCGACGCCTTTTACTGTTTTCAGTTCACTTATCGGCGCTTCAATAACTCTTGCCAGACCATGAAATTTATCGCACAGCTCATGCGCAATAATATTCGTATTGTTTCTCGGAACGGAATAATACAATAACATTTCTATTATCTCGTGGGGTTCAAACCCGCTCAATCCGTTACGTCTGAAGCGTTCGCGCATTCTCGCTCTGTGTCCGACATGCGGATTTACGTTATTTTGAGGCATTTTTCTTCTCCGAAATTTTTCTTTTCATTATATCGGCGCATTTATATATATCTCCGCACCCGAGAGTTATAACGAGATCGCCTTTTTCCGCATTTTCAAGAACGTAGTCGGCAATCTTTTCAAACTCCGGTATTACAACCGACCCGGGTATCTTTTTCCTCAGATCTTCAGAATAAATATTGTACGTATTTTTTTCTCTCGACCCCATTATTTCCGACATCACGACTCTGTCCGCAATCGAAAGTGCTTTCACAAATCCGTCAAACAATATTTTAGTCCTTGAGAACGTAAACGGCTGAAAGACCGCCCAAACCTTGTTATATCCGAGCTCTTTCGCCATTCCCAACGTTACCTCAAGTTCCTTCGGATTATGAGCGTAATCGTCGGCAACGGTTATATCGCTCTCGTTTGAAACTATCTCAAATCTGCGTTTCGTGCCGTAAAAATTTCCGAGTCCCGTAACAAAGTCTTCCGGTGTCGCTCCGACTTCACCCGCCGCCGCACACGCCGCCACCGAATTCAAAATATTATGCTTTCCGGGGATATTCAGTGATATCTTTGCAATTTTTTCTCCGCTTTTCATAAGAGTATAGCAGCTTTTTTCCCCTGCCTTATACTCAATATCAGCCGGGTAATAATCGTTGTTTTCGCTCCATCCGAACGTAATTATCTTCTTGCCCGCGTTTTTCGCTTCTTCAACAGCTTTAACCGAGTTTTCGTCGTCGCCGTTCACTATGACGCTTCCCGTCGCAAGCATCGCGAATTTACCGAACGATCCTATAATATTTTCAATGCTGCCGAAATAATCAAGATGGTCCTCGTCAACGTTCAATATCAGCGAAACGTACGGATGCAGTTTCAAAAACGTATCCACGAACTCACATGCTTCGCAGACAAAAACATCTCCGTTCCCGACTCGTCCGCTTCCGCCTATACTTTTCAATTTTCCTCCCAAAACGACGGACGGATCTATGCCGGCGTCTAATAATATCTGTGTTATCATCGCCGTCGTCGTCGTTTTTCCGTGTGTTCCGGACACTCCGACGGTTTTCGAGAACGCCCTGCTGACTTCGCCGAGCATAACGGACCGTTCGACTGCTGGCGCTTTTCCGTTTTTCGCGGCTATAAGCTCGGGATTATCCGCCATGATCGCCGCCGTATATACGATCAGATCCGCACCTTCGATATTCTCCGCCCTCTGTTCCATATATACGGGTATCCCCATTGCTCTCTCAATTTTCACCGTCTCCGTCTCATTATTGTCGGACCCGGTAATATAAAATCCTTTTGATTTCAATATTTGAACTATCGGGAACATTCCGGAACCGCCTATACCGATAAAATGTATGTGTTTTTTATCTTTAAGCAGGCAACTTGAAACTATATCTCCCATGACCGTTCCTCCAACGTTTTAATTTTATTATCATTACAGTCAATATTATATTTCATTTTTTATAAATAAAACCTTTTTTACCGTTTTAAAAGTATAGTTTTGCAAAAAAGCAAAATAATATAATAGATCAAACGATACTTTTAAAAGGAGTTCCATTATGAAAGTCACAAACGTAAAAATCCGGCGTATATACAACGAATCGAAATTAAAAGCAGTCGCTTCCGTAACGCTTGACGACGAGATCGCCATACATGACATCAAAATCATTCAGGGTGAAAACCGGCTTTTTATCGCAATGCCGAGCCGCAAAAGCGAACTCGGAGAATATCGCGATATTGCTCATCCGATATCGTCTTCTGCACGGTCGCTGCTTGAAAACGCAGTTTTTTCAGCTTATTCGTCTTATATAAAAAAAGACGGCTCCGAAAGTAATCCGATATCAAGTTGATTTTAAATTTGTAAAAAATTATCGCAAGCTTCAGTTTACTATTGATTTTAAAGGCATTTTTTTGTATAATTAAATAAGACTGTTCTTATTTGTTTTTCTGATATATTATATATTATCTTTCAACAAAAAACAACAGTATTTTGATTTAACTTTACAAATTTGAGATTTATCGGAGGGGATTTTGCTTTGACTGCCGATTTATTATCAGAAATCGAGAAAAAAATGCCTGATTTTTCAAAAAGCCAGCGCAATATTGCCAACTTTATTCTTTCTCATTACGATAAAGCCGCTTTTATGACCGCATCCAAACTCGGAGAGGCCATCGACGCAAGCGAGTCCACCGTCGTTCGTTTTGCATGTGAACTCGGTTTTCAGGGTTACCCTCAACTCCAGCGTTCTCTTCAGGATGTTGCCCGCAGCAAGCTCACTTCGGTCCAAAGGATCGAACTTTCGACCACTCGTATAGGCGAATCGGATCTTTTGACGAAAGTTTTGTCTATGGATATCGACAAGA
>JAGAEK010000068.1 GCA_017828835.1 Oscillospiraceae bacterium
GTAACGCCGTAAAAATCGCCTTGCGATTTTTTACTCATGGGTTCGGATGCGCAGTAGCCGATGGATCGAACCCATAACCTCCAGATTGCGAACCTGGCGCTCTCCCAAGAAGCGCGGTTACACACCTCCCAAAAAATGAAACAAAACTCTATGATATCAAAACTGATTATTGCTTTATATATGCGCAAAACGACTAATACGGTTGATTTTTCGCCTAATATATGCCATAATATAAGTGTGTAATTGTTTTCTCGCCAACGGAGGTCATAAAAATGTCAGTCTCGTACAGAAAGTTATGGCATCTTCTTTTAGATAAGAAGCTTAAAAAAATCGATCTGGAGCGTAAAGTGGGTCTGTCTCATTACGCCGTTTTACAACTATCAAAAGACAAGGACGTCTCAACAGAGGTTCTAACGAAAATATGTGACGCGCTTGATTGCGGTATCGACGATATCGTTGATTTTATCCCCGCGAACAAGCGATAACGGTTTTAGAAATCAGGGCAGGAGGATTATTATGGCTATCCCGACAAATATAAAAACTCTGTTGTCCGGCGACGTAGTCGAATGGGCTCGTATCGAATTCAAAGAAACGTGGGATCCGGCGGCATCGCTGAAAACGATATGCGCTTTCGCAAACGATATTGACAATTGGGGCGGCGGTTATATCGTTATCGGCGTAAAGAGCGGCAGAAACGGCGAGCCCGACGAACTTGTCGGCGTGGCTCCGGGTAAGATCGACGGTTATCTGAAAGATATGCTCAACAAATGCAAATTGATCCGACCGGAGTATATGCCCATAACAGAGGTAACCGAGTACAAAGGCAAAAAGTTTATTATCGTCTGGGCTCCCGGCGGAAGCGTTCGTCCGTACTCTTCCCCGAAAACGATGGCGAAAGATAGCAAAGAACGAATCTATTATATCCGCAAAATGTCAAGTACGATCGAGCCGTCCGCCGAGGAAACGCGCGACCTCTTTGCGCTTGCAAACAACATTCCGTTCGATGATCGCGTCAATCACGAGGCGGAAATCACCGATCTGAACATCACTCTGATCCAAAGTTATCTCAAAGAAATCGGCAGTTCTCTTTTCGATGCTTCCGAAAAGATGGATTTCGTCGACTTGTGCAAAAGCATGAATATCGTTAATACTTTACCTGAATACACTAAGCCGAAAAATGTTGGTTTGATGTTTTTCAGTTTGAATCCCGAACGTTTCTTCCCGTATGCGCAAATCGACGTCGTTCAATTTCCCGAGGACCTCGGCGGTGATACCATTATCGAAAAGACGTTTAAAGGCCCACTTCATCAGCAACTGCGCGAAGCGCTTCAATATATCCGGAACAGCATTATTCAGGAAAAAGTCGTTAAACTACCCGACGTTGCCGAAGCAAAGCGGTTCTTCAACTATCCTTTTGCGGCAATTGAAGAGGCCTTGTCCAACGCGGTATATCACAAAGGTTATGACGTAAGAGAACCGATAGAGGTCCGGGTGCTGCCTGATCGTATCGAGATCGTAAGTCATCCCGGCGCCGACCGCTCTATTACGGAAGAGGGGTTGAAAACCTATCACGTTTTCAATCGCCGTTACCGAAACCGCAGGATCGGCGAATTTCTGAAAGAGATGCACCTGACAGAGGGCAGAAACACCGGTTTTCGTAAAATACTCAATGCGCTTGAGAAAAACGGTTCACCCAAACCGATTTTTGAGACTGATCCCGAACGGCTTTCTTTCTCAAGTACGCTACTGATTCATCCGGCGTTTGACGGCAAAAATGTCGGTGTAAATGTCGGTGTAAATGTCGGTGTAAAACTCAATTCGACTCAAAAAAAGATACTCGATTTGATAAAAAAGAATCCGAAATATACCAATGAAGAAATGGCTTCACAGATAGGAGTCAAAAAAAGAACCGTTGAAAGAAACACCCAAACACTGAAAAGCAAAGGGGTAATCATTCGGCACGGTTCTGATAAAAGCGGATACTGGTCTGTAAATGAAGGGTTTTAATAATAGTGTCTTTTTCTTGGAGCATCGGCGGCGTTCCTCCTAAAATGAAAATCACTCAGGTGTATCGTGTTTTTCATAGAAATACCGTTTATTGAAGGGAGATCATTGTGAATTCTCTTTGGTCTGATAACGTACAGGGTATTTTCACTCTTTACCTCAGCCGAAAACTGAGATTTGACGATATGTTTTTCAAACAATACCGTAAACTGTTCGATCTTGATCAAGATAAAGAACTGAAAATACTCGAAATCGGCTGCGGTCCGGGTGCGCTCGCCGAGTCACTTCACCGCTGGTATCCGAAAGCGCATATAACCGGCATTGACAGAGATACCAAATTCATTGAATTTGCGAAAGATATGGTACCCGATATTACTTTTGTTGAAGGCGACGCGACAGATCTCCCATTTGCAGATAACATTTTTGACGTCACAATCTCAAATACGGTGCAGGAACATATTGAACCGTCAGCGTTTTGGGGAGAGCAAAGACGAGTATTGAAACCGGGCGGCGTTTGCCTGTGTCTTTCCACAAGGAAAAACATCAAATGCTATGCCGACTGCCTGGCGACAACCGACGCGGAAACCGAGTTTTGGAGCAATCGTCCGAACGATCAGGATGAAACCGAAAAGTATCAGGTGTGCCGGTTCCCAATGTCGGAAGCGGAAATACCCGCATCAATGGAAAAACACGGATTCGTCAACGTTTCAACAGGATACGCGATCATTGATCTGACTCCGGACGATCCGAAGTATCCCGCTCCCATGGCTGAGGCGATGATCGAAGCGGACAGGCAATGTGCGCTGGAAGCGATCCGGTTGACACACTCCGAAAACGCGGAAAGCGTTTTATCCGCTGTGAACAGCAAGTTCGACAAGCGAATCCGCTTATACAGAGCGGGGATAAAGCAGTGGGATACGACCACTACTGTAATAATGGTGATCCGTGGGGTAAAATAGGACCATGCTTGAAATTGGTTAAAGGAGTGAATAGACTTGTCATTTCAGTCAATTGCTGAAGAGAGCGCGAATGTTTATCTGGAATATTTGAAAGAACAA
>JAGAEK010000069.1 GCA_017828835.1 Oscillospiraceae bacterium
ATCGCTTCGGTATCTTTCTGTAGAAATCAAGCCCGTCGTTTCCGCCGAAAAGTGCGATCGTCGGCTCAAACGCGACCTCTTTCTGCAAGTTCTTCATATCTTCGGAATCAAGATACGGCGGATTGCAAAGTATCGCATCCAGCAGCGGCAGTTCGCCATCAAATCCGATCGCGTCGGCTTTTATGATCTTGACGTTGCCGGTACCGTTCAGCTCCACGTTCCTCCTCAGATATTTTTCGGCTTCGTCGGATATTTCAACGGCATAGACGGTCCCGTCCGTTTTTTTCGCGAGACTTATCGCCAAACATCCGCTCCCGCTGCATATATCCGCCGCGTTTTCGATCTTCCTTTTGTCTTCATTGAGTAAAATATCCAGCAGCATTTCGGTTTCGGGACGGGGTATCAAAACTCCCTCGCCGACCTCGAATTTATTACCGTAGAACTCCCATTCCCCGATTATATATTGAAGCGGTCTTCCTTTCGCTCTCTCGCTCGACATATTGTCAGCAAAAACTATTTTCCCCTCGTCCGCTTCTTCAAAATATATTTTCGGAAGCTCCGACGGTTCAACACCGAGCGCTTTCGCCGTTATCTGCGTCGCCTCAAAAACGGACCGAGTTACCTCGGCCCGTTCGAGTTTCTTTGCGATCTCATTTTTCAGCTCAATTACTTTCATAAGCTCTCCGTCACCATTTGTCGTCTTCTTTGTTTTCCGGTATCACTTCCAGCATCGCGGCCGCCGCGATCTCCATCATAGATTCGTCCGGCTCTTTCGTCGTTATCCTCTGCAGCCAAAGTCCCGGCGCCGAAAGACATCTTGTAACAACGTTGTCATATCTTCCTGCAAGCTTTATAAACTCATAAGATATTCCGACAAGCAACGGTACAAGCGCAATTTTCGTTATCGCTCTCAAAAAAATGTTGTCCCAGGTTATGAACGGAAGCGAGAATATCAGTATGCTGAGGATCAGCACTATAAAAATAAAACTCGTACCGCATCTCGGATGAAATCTTTTGTATTTTTTTATGTTTTCTGGTATCAGCTCGTCTCCCGCTTCATAACACGCGATCGTCTTATGTTCCGCCCCGTGATACTGATATACCCGTCTTATATCTTTCAGCAGAGACGTGATAAACATATATCCTATAAATATCGCTATTTTGATTATTCCTTCTATTAACGCCAGCCACCCTGAACTTATATATTTCGATAACACTTTCGCCAAAAACGACGGCAGCAGCACAAACAGTGCAATCGCAAAAACGACCGATATCACACTCGCGATCGCCGCTATTACTTTAAATATTTTGTCTCCGAGCTTATCGGTCAGCCATTTGTCGAATTTTGACGGTTCTTCATCTTCGACTCCGGCTTTTTCCGCTGATTTCATCAGTGTTTTATAACCGATTATCATACTCTCGACAAAATTCACAACGCCTCTTACTATCGGTATCTTTTTCACTTTTTTGCTCTTGCTTATATTGTCCCACGTCTCTATATCAACTTTTCCGTCGGGAAGCCTTACCGCCATAGAGGTTTTCTCGGGTCCTCTCATCATAACTCCCTCTATGAGCGCCTGTCCGCCTATCATCGTCTTGTGTAATTTCCCCATATCAGTTTTTCATTTCCTTTCCTATCTTAAAACTCTGCTTATTACCCAGAAGCGGCAGCGTTATCGTAACCGTCGTACCTATTCCCTTCATACTGCTTATATAAAGAGTCCCGCCGTGATAAGCGATTATCTCATCGGCAACTGCAAGCCCTATCCCCGATCCGCGGCGCGATGATTCTCCTTTGTAAAATTTGCGTTTTACGTTCGGCAGATCCTCTTCGCTTATACCTATTCCGTTATCGGAAATCACAACTTTCACGTTGCCGCCGTCAGCACCTATCCGAACGTTCACGATCCCGCCGCTGTCGGAATATTTTATGGCGTTATCTATTATATTGACAAACACCTGTCTTAACCTGTTTTTGTCTCCGTAAACCGGGAACGCGGTCTCGACTTCGTTATAAATAAGCTCTATTCCTTCTCTTTTCGCTCTTTCGGTATACATAAGGACTGCTTCTTCGACTTCCGCCGTAACGTCGATCTTTTCCATCATCATCTTCAGTCTGCCGTTCTGTATCCTCGAAAAATCCAGTAGCTCTTCTACCATCAGTGAAAGTCTTTCGGCCTCTCCGGTTATTACCTTCATCCCGCGCTTTTTCGTTTCCTCATCATCAGAGTTCATAACCGTCTCGCTCCAACCCTTTATAGCCGTGAGCGGAGTTCTCAATTCGTGTGAAACGGACGATATAAAATCATTCTTCAATTTTTCGGTCGCTTCAAGCTCGCCCGCCATATAGTTTATAGTGTCGCACAATTCTCCCAACTCGTCGTCGTTTCTCTTTTTTATTCGCGTTTCAAAATTTCCCTGCGCTATCTCTCTTGCGCTTTCTCCGACTTCTCCGACGGGTATTACTATCGAGTTTATAAAATAAGCGTTCGAAAACACGACAAACGCAACTATCGCAAGCTCAACGGCAGCCGCAATAAGCGCTATCGCCGTTATCTGTCTGTCCACCATCGTCAACGCGACAACCGCTCTTACCGCTGATCTTCCGTCTCCGAAATCCAACAGCTTCGTCATCGCAAATATCTTTTCTCCGTTTTCTTTTCCCTGATATTCTCCGTAGCCGTCCCGAGAGCTCAGCGCTTCAATATAATCGGGTATCTCTTTATCCGACTCAGGCAAAAAACCGCTCGAAGACAGCGTTACTTTGCCTTCTCCGTTGACCGCCATAAGTTCCATCTCGGAACTGCGTTCAAAATTCTCGACCATAAGCTTTATATTGAGCTCATACTGATCGCGGTTTTCATTATAA
>JAGAEK010000070.1 GCA_017828835.1 Oscillospiraceae bacterium
GTCGATGTTTTCTTCTTCGATCGCTTCAATCGCTTCCGCCTCGTCGACTTCTTCCGACTCGGCTTCGTCCTCTGCAACTATCGCTTCGCCCTGTCTGCCTTCGATTATGGCGTCCGCCATCGCAGCCGCTATGAGTTTGACCGCTCTGATAGCGTCATCGTTTCCGGGAATTACGTAATCAACTTCATCAGGATCGCAGTTCGTATCGACGATCGCAACTACGGGTATACCGAGTTTCTTCGCTTCCGCTACCGCGATTTTTTCTTTGCGCGGATCAACTACGAACAACGCTTTCGGAAGCCTGTTCATGTTCTTGATACCGCCGAGGAATTTTTCAAGTTTCTCTATCTGAAGATTGAGCTTTACGACTTCTTTCTTGGGAAGATAATCAAACGTTCCGTCCTCTTCCATCTTGCGAAGCTGCTCAAGTCTTTCTATCCTGCTGCGTATTGTTTTGAAGTTAGTGAGCATTCCGCCGAGCCATCTCGCGTTTACGTAATGTGCTCCGACTCTCTCCGCCTCTTCTTTTACGGAATCGCCCGCCTGCTTCTTCGTTCCTACGAAAAGAACTTCACCGCCGTCAGCCGATACGTCCCTGATGAACATATAGGCCTCTTCCAGTTTCTTTACGGTCTTCTGCAGGTCTATGATATAGATCCCGTTTCTTTCCGTAAAAATATACTGCGCCATTTTCGGATTCCATCTTCTGGTCTGATGGCCGAAATGTACTCCTGCTTCGAGGAGCTGTTTCATTGATACTACTGACATTGTTTTTCCTCCTTAAGTTTAACCTCCGCTTTGTGCGCCTTGCCAAACCAGCGGTTTTCACCGCCACCTCAGTCGGACAATTACAAAACGTGTGTTTTTTCCGAAAAAGTATATCATACTTTTTTCTTAAAATCAATATTTTTTTTAATTATTTTTTATATTTTTTTCCTTTTTCGTTTTCCAGATCTTTCTTTCGGTACCGTTGAGGATGTTTTTTATGTTGTTTCTGTGCATAACTATTACCAAAAGTCCGAAAATCGCCGCAAAAAGTATATCCATTTTCAACTGTATCGTATCGGAACCTATCATTATCCACGTTACTATCGGGTATATCATCGCTCCGACGATCGAACCCACGGACATCATCCTCGTGATCGCGATCGCCACCAGCATTATCGCGATCGTTATCAAAAACACCTTGTAGTTTATCATGAGCATTATGCCGAGATTGGTAAGCACGCCTTTTCCGCCCTTAAACTTAAAATAAAGCGGAAATATATGCCCCAGCAGCACAAACAGTCCGGCAATGTATTCCGAATCGAATTCGGTGATTCCGAACAGCGAAAATATCTTTCTTCCTATTATTATAGCCGCGATCCCCTTCAAAAAATCGCCGACCAGCGTTACCGCGGCAGGCGCGATCCCGTAGACGCGCAAAACGTTCGTCATTCCGGCGTTACCACTTCCGTATTTGCGTATATCGTCTCTTTTCCACGCGTAACAGACCAATATCGCAAAACTCAAACTGCCTATCAGATAAGCAGCCGCCGCAACCGCCATTCCCGCATAAAGTGTTTTCATAGATCCTTTTCCTCTTTTGCAATTTCCGATTTATTCTCCGCGTTCCCTTATTATCATCCTTATCGGCGTCCCGTTCAATCCGAACGTCTCACGCAGTTTGTTCTCTATATATCTTTGGTAAGAAAAATGAAACAGTTTCGCGTCGTTGACAAAACAAACGAACGTCGGCGGATTCGTAGACGGCTGCGTCATATAATATATCTTCAGCCTTCTTCCCTTGTCCGTAGGCGGCTGAGTCTGCGCCGTCGCATAAGCCAAAACGTCATTCAGCTTTCCCGTCGATATCCTCAGCGAATTCTGAGCGTAAACGTCGTTTATCATATTATACAAGCTCTCCACCCTTTGTCCCGTAAGCGCGGATATGAAAACTATCGGCGCATATGACATGAAGCTGAGCTCTCTTTCTATATCTTTCCGGAATTGTTCCATCGTACCGGTCTCTTTTTCGACCGCATCCCACTTGTTTATCGCTATTATACAGCCCTTCCCCTGCTCGTGGGCATAGCCGGCTACCTTGGAATCCTGCTGTGTGAACCCTTCGGTAGCGTCGATCATTATAATGCAGACGTCGGATCTGTCGACAGCCATATACGCTCTTAAAACACTGTATCTTTCTATGTTTTCTTCTACCTTGCTCTGTCTGCGGATGCCCGCCGTATCTATCAGAACGTATTTTCCGTAGCCGTTTTCCAAAATCGTATCCGTTGCGTCCCTCGTCGTACCGGCAATATCGGAAACGATCACCTTTTCCTCTCCCGAAAGTCTGTTTACAAGCGAAGATTTTCCCGCGTTCGGCTTTCCTATCACGGCTACCTTTATATATTCTTCGCCGTAGTCTTCTCTGCCTTCAAAATCTATATGCTCGTAACACGCGTCCAGCAGATCGCCCGATCCGTATCCGTGTACAGACGAGACCGCTATCGGATCGCCGAGTCCGAGATTGTAAAATTCATAAAACTCGGGCGGCTCCTCTCCGAGAGTATCGCATTTGTTGACACACACAACTATCGGTTTGCCGCTCTTCTGCAGCATGGACGCTATTTCGATATCGTTTGCCGTAACTCCGGTTTTTATATCCGTCACCAATACTATTACGTCCGCACTGTCTATCGCGATCTGTGCCTGCTTTCTCATCTGAGAAAGTATGACGTCGCCGGAAAACGGTTCTATTCCTCCCGTATCCACCAGCCTTACGGTCTTTCCTCTCCATTCGCAAACGGAATATATACGGTCCCGCGTAACGCCCGGTACGTCTTCAACTATAGATAATCTCTTGCCCACCAATTTATTGAACAAAGTCGACTTTCCCACGTTAGGTCTGCCGACTATCGCTATCAGCGGTAAATTCATTTTCACGTCTCCTCTCCGGTCATCGCTCTCAACAGTTCAAATCCGTCGTTTTCCGTCGCCGTTATTTTTACTCCGAGTCTTTTTTCAAGCTCGGTCCTGCTCATATCGTCCAAAAATATATCGTCGCTCCTCAGCATACTTTTCGATATCAAAACCTCGTCTCCGAGCGGCTTCCCGCGCAGAGCTTCAAATATGTCTTTTCCCGTCAGAAGCCCCGCTACCGTTATCGTTTCGCCGAAAAACTTATTTTCGATCCCGTAAACTTTTAACTTCAATCCCGAAAATTTCTCTTCAGCCATTTTTGCAAAGTTCTCTATCATCGGTGCCGCCGCAACACCAGTCGCTATCGTTACATTCCTCGATATTTCTTTCGCTTCCGCCGAATCCAGCGCCGCCGTAAACTCGCTTTTCAGCATCGCGCACATTCCGACCCCGTTTTCAAGCTGATTATAATCGCCGTAATATTCGTCCTCGGGCATTTTTCTTCCCGATTTTATGAAAAACTCGTCGGCAGGGTAAACTATCCGGTCTCCGTAAATCTTTTTATTTTCTTCGGCAAGCTCTTCTATTATATCTATTACTTCTCCGGAATTTTTTTCGTCGTACCCCTCTAATTTGCATAATCCTTCCCTGTATTTCGTGATCCCGACCGGTACGCAGGCTATACTTTCGAGTTCAGGGTAAAGCCTTGACAGCTCTCTCACTGAATATTTCAGCTCTTCTCCGTCGTTTATCCCGGGACACAGAACGAGCTGCGCGTTTATTTTTATTCCCGCTTGCGCAAATTTCTCAAGGTA
>JAGAEK010000071.1 GCA_017828835.1 Oscillospiraceae bacterium
ACAAAATACGGCATTGACTATTACCATTGGGTAACCGAACCGGGACTTGTCGGTAATATGGGCGGGGATGTCTCTCAATATCCCGAAGGTACAACGGGCGCCTGCAGACTTAACGGAGGCGAAGTAAAGACCCTTTGCATCAACAATGAGACCGTTCAGAAATATTACGAGGAAATGATGGTGAAATTCATCAAAGCGTTCCCCGACTGCAAAGGTATCATCCTCTATAACCTCGACTGCAACGCCTGGTTCTGTAACGTAAGTCTTTGTGAAAACTGCAAAAAAGCCGTCTTTTTATCTACCGCCGGCGGACTCGCCTGGGAGAACGTTTCAAAGATGGTCACGATCCTCTCAGACGCCGCCGATACCGTCGACCCGGACTTTAAGGTTGCGTTTTGGCCGAATGTCCACCATTCCGGCGGCGAATTGGAATTGCTTCTCGAATACAGCCATTATGACGCGCTATTGAGTTGCTGGACAGGCTCCGATAGCGACGTTATCATAACCCAAAAAACCGCCGATTCGCCTCTCAACGATAATGTGCAACCAGTTCTCAAGGCATCGAAAGACAAAAACATCCCGCTTTTCAATGCAGAGAGCGTCTGCCGCTATGAATGTATCCCTCAAGGTTTCTGCTATCCTTTCAGCGTCGCCAAACTAATCAAACAAATGAATATCTGGGAATTCAACTCCTCGATCGAATCGACCGGTCCAACTGCAAGCAATAACTCCGTCACGGCACTTACGATGCACAGCTTCTGGGCAGACACCTCGCTTGACGCTGACGAATACGTTAAATATATAATGAAAGTCCAGTTCGGAACCGAAGCCGGCGAGTTTATGTATCAGAGCGCGCTCAAAACCGAAGAGGCAATGAAGGTTTGGGATAATTATTCGGCGCTTACCCATCCTATGGGAGGAAGTAGAAGTATCTTTAATATCGGAAATATCTTGAGCTATCCTCAGGTCCTCGATAAAGACATCATGAACTTCTCTTATTACTCCAACTGCAGCGGCGATTTTATCAAAGATTACGAAGTTTTCGCAGGTATCCTTTCAGAAGCTGCAGCGCTTGCGAAACAGGCAATGTTTGCAGCTCCGAGAAATCAGTACGTGAGATATGCTTATTATCAGGATGCCGACGTCGGTATCGTTCGTCCGTCCTGCTATGAATACGCGGAATTGAACTACGCTACCGCACAGTTTGCCGCTTACGTCGCTCAGCAGAGAATCCACCTCATGCGCGCTAACAAATATCTTACAGGCATTGAAGGCAAGAAAAGCCGCGGAGAGGATTATTCAAAACTTTTAGAGAATTATAACAACACTCTTCTCGACGATTATAAGCTTCAATCCGAGCTGCTCGTTTTCCTGAACAATCAGCTCTCCGATCCTCTCACTCAAGCTCCCACCTACTTCGTAACGGCTTCGTTCCGTGAGGCGGAAGTCAAAGATCTGATAAACAAAACTAAAGCAAAACTCGTTTCCCTCAATGAACAGCTCACAGAGGCGGGAATAGAACACTGATCGTTAAAACAAGTGCCGTATTGTCCGAAAGGCCTTTCGGCACTTTTTTTAAAAACTATTTGGAGGCAGTGAAAATGGACAAATCAACAGCAAAAATATATCCGGTGAACGAAAAAGCGTATCCGTCGGCAACCGAGTTTGACCGCGACCATATTTTAAACGGTCTCAAAAAGCTCGGTATCGACTCTTCATACAGTATCGCAATCTATCAGACAAACGACGTCGTCGCCGTGACAGCAGCCGAAGTATTGACAAGATTTTTCAAAAAAGCCGGCATCGATATCAAAACAAAACATACCTCTTCAATCGGAGACCGCGAGATAATCCTCATTTTGAACGATACTTCCGCCGAACAGAAAGCTCTGTTTGAAAAAAACAAGCTCGTAACGCTCAAATACGGCAAAGCGGACGACGTTTCCCACGTTGTCAAAGACGGAAACAATATCATCCTTGCCGGCTCGAACGGCAGAGGCGTCCTCTACGGCGAATATGAATTCGAAAATTTTGTGATGTATTCCGATTCCTCAGAGCTTAATATCGTCAAAACATGGGATTACCGTACCCGCGGTCAAAGCCTCGGATTCTATTGGAACAACTATGAAAATTTCAAAACCACCGAAGTTACGAGAGAACGTATCGAATACCTCTCCCGCCTCGGCACAAACCTCTTTTTCCCCTGCTTTGACGGCTCCGGCTACCGTACCCTCTTCATGGAAGTCGTCAAAAGCGATATCTTTCCTTTCCAGGACGATCCGAATCAGGAGTTCATAGACAAGCTCAACCGGCTTATCCCTCTCCTCGCAAAATACGGTATCGACTATTATCATTGGTTCACCGAACCCGGTACCCCCGATATGATGGGAAAAGATCTTTCGAAATATACTCCCGACATGCTCGGACACTGCTCAAACTGGCAGGGCGATCTCACGACCTTCTGTATAAACAACCCGACGGTCCAGGCGTACTACGCCGAAATGGTGACGAAGTTTATAAGAAAATTCCCGGACTGCAAAGGTTTTATCCTCTATAACCTCGACTGCGGCGCATGGTTCTGCAACACGGCGGAATGCGAAAACTGCAAAAAGGTCGTAAGCCCCGAATCTCTCGGACGCGCGGACGCCTGGGAAAACGTTTCGAAGATGGTTACGATCCTCACCGACGCCGCGCTTAAAGAAAAACCCGATTTCAACGTTGTTTTCTGGCCGAACATCCACCATTCCGGCGAAGAGCTCGACAAATTGCTCAAATACAGCCATTATACCGCTCTCTGGGGCGGCTGGACCGGCACCGACCACGACGTTATCATCACCGATAAAGCGCGTATGGTTCCGAACGTTGAAAAGCAGTTCAAAGCCGCAAAAGAGCGCAATATCCCGTTTTTCTGCGGAAATATCATGAACCGCAGCGAATCCATCCCGCAAGGTTTCTTCTACCCGTTCGCGGTAATAAAACAACTGCAGTGGCTCAAACTGGATCAAGGGTATAACTGCTCGATCGAATCGACCGGACCCAACCCCTGCTGCAACACTTCGACCGCGATCGCCATGTCGAATTATTGGTCCGACGCGTCTCTCGACCCCGATAAGTTCGTCATGTCGCTCATGGAAGCGCAATTCGGCAAAAAAGCCGCGCCGTTTATGTTCGATTGCGCAAAAACGACTGACAACGCTTTGCAGGTATGGCACGAATACGAGATATTCACCCATCCTCTCGGCGGCAGCAAGAGCTTCCATAACATCTCCGATATACTCAACTATCCTCAGCCCATCGAGCCGGATCTGCTCGTCCCCTACGCAAGATACGGTATGTTCGTCACGGATGAAAAATATATCGCAAATTTCCTGAAAATGTCTCAGCTTCTTGAAAAAGCCGCCGACGCAGCGGACAAAGCCGCCGAAGTCGCGTCAAGCAGCGAATTTATCCGCTATGCTTATTTCGAGAGCGACAAAGAACAGATCTCGCGCCCGACCTGCAAGGATTATGCCGTTATGAATGCGGCTACAACTCGTTTTGCCTCTCTTGTGGGCTATCAGCGCGTAAATATCGACAATGCTCTCATCCTTTTGTCGAAACTCAAACAGGAAAATCTTGACGAAAGCACGAAAAAAGACTTAACGTCGAAATATCACGACATCCTTCGCGCCGACGTAAAGCTTCAGGAAAAGGTACGTGATTTTTATAAATATCATCTCGACAACAACACCTATTTCCTCAAAAACTATTCCCGCGTACGTCTTGAATCCCTGCTTTCGTTCACCGAACAAAAAATCGAAAAAGACAAAAAACAACTCGAGAACGCATAGTAAAATACTTTCCAAAAAGCAAAAGCACCCGATCTTCAAGACCGGGTGCTTTTATTATCGGTAAAATTACTTTATTTCTCCTGCTTTTTTAAGCGTCAGCTTCGTAATTATCGGTCCGGTAAGCTCATATATCACCGTCGCGCAAAGAACTACCGTCCTTATCTGCGCTCCGTATTCGGGAGCCGCCGTCATCGCGACCGTAGCAAGACCTATCGCGACACCCGCTTGAGGTATGAGCGTAAATCCGAGATATTTCCGAACTACCTTTTCAACTTTGCATATTTTTGCGCCCAGCCATGCTCCCGCAAATTTTCCGACGACCCTTATCACAATATAGATCGCGCCCACGACGCCCAAGCTCGGCAGCAGCTTTAAGTTCAGTCCCGCTCCGGAAATAAAGAAAAACAGCATAAACAGAGGCGGCGTGAATCTGTCAGACAGCTCAAACACCTTGTTTGCCGCCGCCGACATATTAACGAACACCGCACTCATCATCATGCACGCGAGAAGAGACGACCACCCCAACAAATCGCATACTCCGATACAGACGAATATCGCAACGAAAGTGATCGCAAACCTATTTCCTCTGCCCGTGAACAGTTTCGTCAAAAGCGCGAATATCGCTCCGACCGCTCCTCCGAGCAAAAGCGCTCCGACTATTTCGATCACCGGTTGTATAAGCGTTTTCAAAAGCGAGCCGCCTCCCGAGCCGCCTATCGCCTTCGCGATCGCGATCGATATACCGAAACACATCAGCGCCGCCGCATCGTCAAGCGCAACCACCGGTAAAAGCATCCTCGTGACCGGGCCGTCCGCTTTATATTGCTTTACTACCATCAGCGTTGCCGCCGGCGCGGTCGCCGCGGCTATCGCTCCGAGCGCAAGTGCAAAAGATACGTTCTGTCCCGATATTATCAGCGCAAAATCAACCAAAAGGACCGCTGCGAGCGCTTCCAGTGCCGCTATTATTATCGGTGCCTTGCCGATTTTCTTGAGGTAATCCAGTTTGAACTCAGCTCCTATCGAAAACGCTATGAAACCGAGCGCCGTTTCGGGAATTATCGCAAATCCGTCAACAATGTTCTGCGGCAGCAGATTCAGACAGTAAGGTCCGGCAATAAGCCCCATAACGAGATATCCCGTTACGTTCGGCAGCTTCAGAAATTTCACTATTTTCCCCGCAACAAGGCAGAGCGCTATCGCAAGCGCAAGATATAAATACGTTTGTACCACGACTATTCACCGATTCCTTCCACGTAAGTAACCGGCATCGCAAACATGATCCCGGTGTTCGGCGCGTTTATGTCGCCTATTATATCTTTTATGATATTTCTCGCCGTGATCATTTTTTCATCGTTAAGTATGAACATTATTACCTTGCTTTGATCCTTCTCTTCGCCTTCCATAACTCTTCTCAACAGTCCGAACATCGGAAGATCTTCCATATTTATAAGCGCTTCGCCCATTCCTTCTCCGTCGACTATCGTCGCACCCTTTATTCCGCCTTTCGCAAGCGCTCTCATCAATTCGTCCATAAGCGATACCTTTTTCAATATAAGCACCAACAACTCCATCTTATTGATCCTTCTTTCCGTATTTTCTATTAAAAATATTATTTTTTTCTCGAACTAAATGATACATTATTTTATTTTTTTGTCAAGCGGTACGGTTCTCTTCTTCGTAACACTTTTTCATATTCTCGCATATTATACAAAAATATACGTTTCAAAAAGAAGGTGTTTTTATGCCGTACGATAATTTCTCTTATTCTTTCGGCTCAAGCGGTACCGACGTCGAGCTTGTACAGCTTGCTCTGTCTCGATCCGGTCTATATTCCGGCACATTGGACGGAGTGTTCGACATACAGACCCAAAAAGCCGTCGATCAATTCCAGTTCAGCCGCGGTCTCCCGAAAACCGGCGTCGTAGACTCCGTCACTTTTTCAAATATGCTCCCCCTTCTTAAAGGTTATACAGTTATACGCGCGGCTCAAGGTGATTCCTTTTGTTCTATTGCCTCAGCTTATAACTCTTCAGCCGCCGCGATCTCTGCCGCAAATCCGAACCTGTCCCCCGATCTTATACCCGCAAACACCCCCGTTACCGTTCCTTTCAGCTTTAACGTCGTCTGCGATAAAATACGTTTTTCCTCGCGTTTTCTGTCTTTTTGTGTCGACGGGCTCCTTGCGCGTTATCCGTTTCTCAGTTATCGCACGATCGGTAAGAGCGTTATGGGAAAACCGCTGCACTGCATTTCCGCAGGCTGCGGAAACAACGTCGTTCTGTATATTGCCGCTCATCACGCAAATGAATGGATGACCTCGATAATACTTATGAAATTCCTCGAAGATATTTCTTCCGCATTTGCTCAAAACGCCGATATTGCCGGTTTTCCGGCTTCCGAACTGTTTTCTTCCTCCAAAATCGTCCTTATACCGATGCTTAACCCGGACGGTGTCGATCTTGCGGCAGGCGCACTTTCGTCAGGGCCGTTTTTTATGTCCGCAAAGGATATTTCCTCACGTTTCCCCGCTATCCCTTTCCCTCAGGGCTGGAAAGCCAACATACGCGGCACCGACCTTAACCTTAATTACCCCGCTCAATGGGATACCGCCGAAAAAATCAAATATTCCCTCGGCTTTTCGTGCCCTGCTCCCCGAGATTTTGTCGGCGCTAACCCTCTTTCCGAACCGGAATCCCGCGCATTATATGATTTTACCCGCTCTTTGTCCCCCTCTCTCGTGCTCGCTTACCATTCCCAAGGCGAGGTCATATATTGGAAATTTCTGAACTCTTGCTCTCCGTCGGCGTATAGTATCGCGAAAAAACTCTCGTCGGTTTCCGGCTACTCTCTCGACGACGCGCCTTATTCTTCATCTTTTGCCGGATTTAAAGACTGGTTTATACAGGATTTTGACCGTCCCGCCTATACCGTAGAGGTTGGCCTCGGTTCAAACCCGCTTCCTCTCTCATTGTTTCCGAAAATCTATTCCGATAACCTGCCTCTGCTGCTCACCGCCGCGCTCCCCTGCGGACGCCCGTAAATCCTGCCTGCAGGATTTCAACGATTTTCCGATAATTTTTTCTGTTTTTACAATCGTATTCCGAAAATCGTTGCAACGCGGCAAAGCCGCGTTGACGGGCGTCCCAATATATCTTCTTTGTCGGCAAAACACCTTGACTTTCACTAATCGGTATGGTAATTTATAATTATCCGCAAGGTGAAAGGAGAGGCCGGCAAAAAAGCTGTTTTTGCTTATATTTTTGCTGTGAAAAAGACAATATGGAAGACGGTATATTTAAAAATCATTCGATGGAATATAAACAGACTCCGAGAACACCGAAAACCGGTGCCTTTGATTTTTCCTGGCTGAACGACGCCCCCGCCGGAAAACACGGATTTCTGAAGACCGACGGAGAGAATCTTGTCTTTGAAGACGGAGAAAAAGTCAAGTTTTTCGGAGGAAACATAGGGTTCGGCGCAGTCGCTCCGACACGCAGAGCAGCAGAGGCAATGGCTGACGAACTTGCAAGCGTGGGAGCAAATTTCGCCCGACTTCATGCCGCTACCTTCGGCAGCCTCATCATAGATTTTTCCGACGGCACTTCCCAAAAACTTAACGCCAAAAACCTCGAAAGAATGGATTACCTTATTTATTGTCTGAAAAAGAAAGGTATTTATATACATTTCGATACGATCTGCGGCAGAAGCTATACCGTAAAAGACGGTTTTACACAAGAAGAGATCGATTATCTCAATGAAAGCATCGTCAGGGCGGTAAGACTGTTTGATAAGAGATGTATCGAGCTTGACCGAAAACTCATAATCGACCTTCTCGACCACTATAACCCTTATACCGGTCTACGCTATGCCGACGATCCTGCGATCGCGATCGTACAATACGTAAACGAACACGATATAACTTGGGTAAGTACCGTTAAAGAAAAAACGCCTTTCGACGGAATACTCAACGACTTATATAACGAATGGCTGCTCAAAAAATTCGGTTCGAGAGACGCTCTTGACAAAGAATGGACAAACGATAAAGGCGAAAAAGCGCTCATGCCCGACGAGGATCCCGCAAAAGGAACCGTCAGACACAAGCCGCTCGGGTGCTGGCACGAGCCGATGACAAACTGCACCAACAAATATTCAAGCGAAGCGGATTCTCCCGCCCGTCACGCAACTTTTATGCAATTTTTGTATGATACTCAAAAGAACACCTTTGATTATATGGCTGACGCGATGAGAGAAGTCGGTGTCAAGTGTCTCATCAACGTTTCCAACACCGTCGGCGCGGGTCTTCAGCGTGCGATGAACGCAATGGGAGACGTTATGGAAACAAACTCCTATTGGAATCACCCGATCGGCCCCTACACCGTTCCCTCGACGTTTCACCTTGATGCGATGACCGACGTAGATCCGAGAATAAATCTCGGTTCCGGATTCCACACACATTCCGTAACGCCGGTATCACACGCTTCGGTTGCCGGTAAACCGCTGATCATAACCGAATGGAACGCCGCTACCGTCTGTCAGTTCAAAGCCGACGCGATACTTCAGGTCGCCTGTTACGGCGCGCTGCAAAACTGGTCCGGTTTCCTGCTTTTCGCCTATTCCTTCGACGGCTACGTCGACGACGATTTCTTCGGAACGACCGGATATACCAGCTTTTTCAATTCAAATATAGACCCGTCCATGTGGGGACAGTTCGGACTTGCCGCCGCCATCTTCCGTCTCGGACTCGTCGACGAAGCAAAACGCTACGTCGAGATCGGTGTCGACAAAACGGATCTTTGGGTACAGTCGCCCGAATATACGAAACCTGCTATGACGATACCGTTCGTATCAAAATATAAATGCAAATTCTTCGACGAGAAATACGACGGTAATGCTGACCTCACGATCTCCGGCGGATTTACCTCCTCCGGCGATTATACGTCGGCAAACCATCTGCTTCTCCAGTCCTTCAACGAATACTCCGACGAAATGCAAAAGCACCCCGCGCGCGACGGATGGCTCGCAAAACACACTGAATTCGGAGCAAAAATCGAAAATCTCGGCGGTTTTGATTGCTATGTCGGCGACAACCGCGCCGTTGCCGCCGGAAAAAGAATCAAAGGCGGATGCTTTGAAGGCGCTCCTTACGACAAAGTCTTTACCGCCGCAATGCGCCGTTTCGGTCTGCTTTCCGACGACGCCGGTTGGTTTGAAGACAAAGTCGTTTCCGACACAAAACAGCTCACTCTCAATATCGCCGGCAAATTTTTCAAAGCCGAAGCACCCAAGGTCGCCGTTTTCGCTGGAAATCTCGACAAATCGGCTGACTTTGACGGATTGCGGCTCGTTTCAGACAACGACAAGGCCGCCGTCGCCGTACTTTCTCTTGACGGAAATGATATTCCGTCATCCAAGCATCTTATCGTCTACGCTATGGGAAGAAGCGGCAACACCGGTATGGTCTGGGACGGCCCTCAGCTGTTGAATCTCGGCCACCCGCCCATAGAGTTTGAAGATATCCGCGGCTCTCTCTTCATTCCCTCGACCGTCGCGTCCTCCGTCTCCGCATGGATCTGCGACCACAACGGCAGACGTATCGACGAAGTACCCGTTTGCGTTGCCGACGACGGCTTTACCCTCTCTCTCAAAAACGCCTGCTACTACGAGATATCGGTAGACTGACGTTTCCGTTTCTTGCGCGACCACACATAACAGACACTATAACGGGATCTTTCCCGTAGTGATAAAAAACGAAAGAAGGAATAAAAATGGCCGGAATATTTAAACATCCGACAATCGCTTACGAACAGAATCCCGGTGTTCCGAAAGGCGGAGCTCTCGATTTTTCTTGGCTGAACGACGCCCCCGCCGGAAAACACGGTTTTGTCAAAACCAAGGGTTCCCACTTTGTTTTTGAAGACGGAACTCCCGTGAAATTTTTCGGAGTTAACCTCGGATTCGGCGCCGCATTTCCGGACAAAGAAGTTGCCGAAGCCGTTGCCGACGAGCTCGCTCATCTCGGCGTAAACTTTGCAAGACTTCACGCGACCGATCTCGGAAGCGGTATCGTCTCTTACGTAAACGGAACTTCTCAGGGTATAAATTACGATCAGCTCGATAAACTCGATTATCTTGTTTACTGCTTAAAACAAAAAGGCATCTACATACACCTCGATATGCTTGCCGGAAAATTAGTTCAGGAAGGCGACGGCTTTACCAAAGAAGAGTGCGACTATTTCCGCAAAACCTTTGCAACGAGAGCTATGCGTTTCTTCGATCACAGGATCGTCGACCTCGACAAGCTCTATCTGAAAGCATATCTTCATCACGTGAATCCGTATACCGGTCTCAGATACGTTGACGAACCCGCCGTGGCCGTAGTTCAATACGTCAACGAAGCCGGTATCCTTTGGCTCAGTTATCCCGGTGAAAACACCGGCTTTGACGAAGCATACGACACTCCTTTCGATCCCATCCTCAAAAAAATGTTCAACGAATGGCTGCTCAAAAAATACGGTTCCCGCGAAGCTTTGGACAAAGCCTGGACAAACGACCGCGGCGAACACGCGCTCGGCGAAAACGAAGATCCCGCAGAAGGTACCGTTTGGGAGCCGAAACTCGGTATCTGGAACGAGCCGCTCACCGATTGGCGCAACGACGTAACGAAACCGAAAGGCCCCATCCGCCACGCCGACCATATATCTTTCCTTATCGATACTCAAAAAGCAAACTTCCTCGAAATCAAAAATTATATGAGAGAGCTCGGCGTCAAATGCCCGATCAACTGTTCTAACTGCGTCGGCGCAAAGGCGGAGAGCTATCTCAACTCCTTCGGAGACGTAATTGAAAACAACACTTATTGGAACCATCCTCTCGGCGATTATAAGCCCCCCTCTCAGTTCCATCTGAACTCTATGACGGATATAGACCCGAGGATCCATAACTCGAACCGTTTCGAAACTCATTCCGTCGGTTTTATCGCAAAAGCCGCCGTTACCGACAGACCTACGGTCATCACCGAATGGAACGCCACAACTCCGACCCGTTTCCGCGCGGATGCCATTCTTCAAATGGCTTGCTACGGTGCTCTTCAGGATTGGGCCGGATTTACCGCTTTCTGTTATCTCTTTAACGGCGATAAACAGTCTTATTTTAACAAGGACAGAGGTTTCACAAGTTTCTTCGATATCGACGTGGATCCCTGTATGAGCGGTCAGTTCGGTATCGCTTCGGCAATATTCCGTCTCGGCCTTGTTAAAACAGCGAAAAATCATATAGAATGCGTCTCCACCAAAGAAGATCTCCGCGCGAACAACACCGACCACTGGGAGCTCCCTTACGTCGCTTCGCTTATCTCGCGTTTTTCCAACGTCTACGTCAACAATAAATATGCCGGCAACGCGGATCTCGTTATCTCTTCCGGAAACACTTCTTCCGGCGACTATTCTTTGGCGAAAAACGCTCTCATACAGTCTTCAAGTCCTTATTCCGACGCTCTGCAGCACAACAACGACCGTCTTGCCTGGCTGAACGAAAACGCTCAACCCAATTCAAAAGACGTAAATATCGCCGGCGTTCCTCTTAAAGTCGGTACTAACCGCGTCGTTGCCTACGGTCCTGCCGATACCGGTATTTTCCGTAAAAACGCTCTCGATAAGATCCTTTCTCAAACCATGCGCAGCTTCGGTCTCATTTCCGAAAACGAAGGCTGGATCGGCGATAAAGTCGTTTCCGACACCGGAGAACTTACTTTTGACGTATCAAAGAAGGCGTTTTCGGTAGTTGCCGACAACATCTCCTCCTGGGCCGGCATTATAGATAAAGAAGCTTCCTTCGGTCCCTGCCGCATAATTACCGAAAATGACAAAGCCGTCGTTTCCGTATTCTCCAAAGACGCGCCGATCACCTCTTCTTCTTCACTTCTTGTATATTCCATCGGACGCTGCGGAAATACCGGCGTGGATTGGGAAAACGACGTTCTTATGAAGATCGGTACAGGTCCCGTCCTTTATGAAGACGTTCGCGGTCAACTCTTTATCGATTCCGACAAACACTCCGCTAAAGCCTGGATATTAAACCATAACGGCGCGAGAATAAAAGAGATCCCGGTTTCAAAAACCGATACCGGTTTCGTAATTTCTCTCGGCGGCAGCTGCTATACCGAAATCGTTCTTGCTTGACCGTACGACCTTTAACGTTTTATACCTTTCGGGGGCGCCCGTAACGCGACAAAGTCGCGTTGCGGCGGTTTCCGGAACCATTTCAAAATAAAAAAAGCATTTGCGGGGAAACCGCCGTGAGCTTTTGCTCACGGGCGCCCCCGAAAACGCAGCAAAGTAAAACGCACTCCTCATTGGATTTGAAGAGTGCGTTTTTGATTTTATTGATTTTTATTTCCTTACGTTCAGAGACGTATCCTTGATAACGACGTCGTGGGCTCCGCCTTCAACGATACTTGTCGCCGAAACGAGTGTAATTTTGGCGTTCTTCTGAAGTTCGGGGATATTCAAAACGCCGCAGTTGCACATAGTAGACCTGACTTTTCCGAGTGTAACGTCGAGGTTATCTTTAAGGCTTCCCGCATAAGGAACGTAGGCATCGACACCTTCTTCAAACGAAAGTTTCGCAGCGCCGCCCATATCGTATCTCTGCCAGTTGCGCGCTCTGTTCGAGCCTTCGCCCCAATATTCTTTAACGTAACTGCCGTTTATGTTCAATTTATTCGTCGGGCTCTCGTCAAACCTCGAAAAATATCTTCCGAGCATAATGAAATCGGCACCCATAGCAAGAGCAAGCGTGATATGATGATCGTATACTATACCTCCGTCGGAACAAATCGGCACGTAAATTCCGGTTTCCTTGAAATATTCGTCTCTCGCCTTGGCAACCTCGATAACTACGCTCGCCTGACCTCTTCCTATTCCCTTTTGCTCACGCGTGATACAAATCGAACCGCCGCCGATACCGAGCTTTACAAAATCGGCTCCGGCTTCCGCAAGGAATCTGAATCCGTCTTTGTCGACCACGTTTCCCGCACCGATTTTAACTTTATCGCCGTATTTTTCGCGAACAAAATCTATCGTCATCTTCTGCCATTCGGTATAACCTTCGGAAGAATCGATACAAAGAACGTCTGCTCCCGCATCGATAAGCGCCGGTATCCTCTCTTTGTAATCTCTTGTGTTGACTCCGGCACCGACCATATATCTCTTTTGTGCATCCAATAACTCATCGGGATTTTCCTTGTGCGTATCGTAATCCTTGCGGAATACCATATTCACAAGCTTTCCTTCATCGTTTATTATAGGCAGCGAGTTCAGTTTGTGTTCCCAAATTATATCGTTTGCTTCTTTCAGCGTCGTTCCTTCTTTTGCATATATCAAAGAAGAGAACGGCGTCATAAATTCACAGACTTTGGTATCAAGCGACATCCTCGAAACTCTGTAATCTCTGCCGGTCACTATTCCCAAAAGCTTTCCGTTCGCAGTACCGTCGTCGGTAACGGCAATGGTGTTATGTCCGCTGCGCTCTTTAACTTCGATTACTTTCTTTAACGTGTCGTCAGCTTTTACGTTCGAATCGCTTGTAACAAATCCCGCTTTGTAGCTTTTGACTCTTTTGACCATTTCGGCTTCGTTCTCAATGCTCTGCGAACAAAAAATAAACGACATTCCGCCTTCTTTTGCAAGCGCTATTGCCATTCTGTCGTCCGACACTGCCTGCATTATCGCCGAAACCATCGGTATATTCAGTGTTATCGGGCTTTCTTCGCCTTTTTTAAACCTGACAAGCGGTGTTTTCAGCGATACGTTCGCCGGAAGACATTCCTTTGACGAATACCCGGGTATCAGCAAATACTCATTAAACGTCCTTGATGGCTCATTGAAATAATATGCCATTTTCTCCCCATCCTTTACTTTTAATTTTTTTCGAGATTTTCTGCCTTGTTTATATATTTTTTTAATTATACTCCCGACGTTTTAAAAAATCAATAATAAAAGCCGTTAAAATTACCATTAAAACGCGGCAAATTTTTCAAATCGGCCGCGTTTTGAATTATGTTTTCAGACTTCTTCGTCGCCCGCGTTTTCTACTGTCTCGCTCGCGCTTTCGGCCTCTTCGCCGTTTTCGGATCCTTCGTCGGATTCGGATTCAACATCCTCGTCCTTCGACTCTCTCGGCGCTTTTGAGAACGAAACGACCTTACATCCTTCCGGTATCCTCATGACCTTGACGCCGGACGCGTATCTCGACATAACGCTTACGTCGGAGACCGCAAATCTTATGATGATTCCGTTATCGGTTATGATAATGATATCTTCGTCGTCGTTAACGGCTATCGCGCCTACTACTTTTCCTTTTTCCTCGATGTTTTTGTAGTTTGTAACACCCTTTCCGCCTCTGCTCTGCGTTCTGTAGTCGCTTATCGGCGAGCGTCTTCCGATACCTTTCTCGGTGATCGTCATGATCTCGGAGCCTTCGCTTATCGAAGTGAGTCCGACGACCTCGTCGTCCTCGTCGAGTCTTATCGCCCTGACGCCTCTTGCAGTCCTGCCCATCTCTCTTGCGTCGTTTTCATTGAAACGTATCGAAACGCCGTTTCTGGTTGACAAAATCAGGTCGTCGTTGCCTTTCGTCAGCTTCACCCACGCAAGCTCGTCGCCTTCATCGAGCGACAGCGCAATAATTCCGCCTTTTCTCACGTTCTTGAACGCTTCGACTTCCGTCCTCTTAATAACGCCGCGCTTTGTCGCCATGCTCAGATATCCGTCCATATCGTCCGCGTTGACTCTTATCATCGCGGATATCTTTTCGCCCTGTTCGATCTGCAGCAGATTTATTATCGCGGCACCTCTCGCGCTTCTTCCGCTCTCGGGTATCTCATAGCCCTTCAGCCTGAAAACGCGTCCTTTGGTCGTGAAGAACAGGATATAGTCGTGAGACGAGCAGACGAACAGATCCTTGACGAAATCCTCTTCCTTCGCAGTCGCTCCGGTTATACCTCTTCCGCCTCTGCGCTGCGCTTTATAAGTATCCGCCGCCTGACGTTTGATATATCCCATATGAGTCATAGTTATAACACAGTCCTCAACGGGTATCAGCTCTTCGATATCGACCTCTCCGCTGACGTTTTCGATCTGCGTACGGCGTTCATCCTGGAACTTATCTCTGATTTCTTCGAGCTCCTTCTTGATTATGCCGAGCACCTTATGCTCATCCGCGAGTATTTCTTTAAATTCCTCGATCTTGATCTTCAATTCACCCAATTCGTCCTCGATCTTTTGTCTTTCAAGACCGGTCAGTCTTCCGAGCGGCATCGCCACGATAGCGGCCGCCTGCAAATCCGAAAATCCGAATCTCTGTATCAGGTTTTCTTTTCCTTCGGGAACGTTCTTCGACGCGCGAAGTATCTTTATGACCTCGTCGATACAATCCAGCGCCTTGATATATCCTTCCAACAGATGCGCTCTTTCGTTCGCTTTGTTCAAATCAAACTTTGTCCTGCGGACTATGACCTTCTCCTGGAAGGTTATATATTCCGTCATCATCTGCTTAAGAGTAAGTATTTTCGGCTGACCGTCGCAAAGAGCAAGCATTATGACTCCGACGGTGTCCTGGAGCTGCGTATAACTGTAGAGCTGGTTCAGTATGACCTCGGCGTTTACGTCTCTTCTGAGCTTGACCACTATCCTCATTCCCTCGCGGTCCGATTCGTCGACAAGATCCACGATACCGTCTATTCTCTTATCCTTTACAAGTTCGGCGATACTCTCGATCAGTCTCGCCTTGTTCACCATATAAGGCAGCTCGGTTATGATTATGTTCGTTCTGTCTTTGCTTTGTTCAAGCTCCGCTCTGCCGCGAAGAATTATCTTTCCTCTTCCCGTTCCGTAGGCGGCGCGTATACCGCCTCTGCCCATGATTATTCCTCCGGTCGGAAAATCGGGTCCCTTTATGTGTTCCATAAGACCGTCGAGATCTATGTCGGGATCGTCTATCAACGCGCAGACGCCGTTTATGACCTCTTTCAGGTTATGCGGCGGTATGTTCGTCGCCATTCCGACGGCTATTCCTATCGAGCCGTTCACCAGCAGATTCGGATATCTCGCGGGCAACACCGACGGTTCTTTCTTTCTGTCGTCGTAATTCGGCACGAACGGAACTGTGTCTTTTTCTATATCCTGCAGCATCACCGTCGCGATCTTGCTCATTTTCGCCTCGGTATACCTGTAAGCCGCGGCAGGATCTCCGTCAACGGTACCGAAGTTTCCCTGTCCGTCAACAAGAATATATCTCATCGAGAAATTTTGCGCAAGCCTTACCAATGCGTCATACACGGAAGCGTCTCCGTGAGGATGGTAGCTTCCCAAAACGGCGCCGACGGTATCGGCGCACTTGCGGTACGCTTTATCCGGCGTAAGTCCGTTCTCGTACATAGTATACAATATCCTTCTGTGTACGGGCTTCAGTCCGTCTCTTACGTCCGGCAGCGCTCTCGACGTTATAACGGACATCGAATAATCTCTGAACGAGCTTTTCATCTCTTCTTCGATATCCACGTTTATCATCTGTTTGGCATTGGTCGCATAATCCACGTTTTCGTCAATATTTCCGTTGTTGTTTTCGTTAGCCATCTTTTCCTTTTATCCTTTCTGCTGATTTCTGTCCTTGTATCGTTAAAAACTTTCGGTTTTTTGCGTTCTAAGTGTTTTTATAATATCTGTATCCCGATTTTTCCAAAAAACAGACCGCCGTTATACCGTCGGCTTCGATTTTTTTCTTGATATTCTTTTTCTTGAACGTCTCGAGCTTTCCGTCGGCAAAAAACGAAATCGAATCGTCCGACAGGGTAACGGTCGTCAAAGAGGAATGGATATTCTCGTCGATCTTCGCTTTTCTGTATTTTTTTGACAAAACGGTCTCAAGAACGAAACAAAGTATCGCGCACGCCGTATAAATAAAATAAATTGCCTCGCCTTTTCTTATCGCGGTGTATAAAAACACGGCGGCGAGGATCCCGGACACGATCATCCGTATATATCCGCTCAGC
>JAGAEK010000072.1 GCA_017828835.1 Oscillospiraceae bacterium
TCCCGCCGCGCCGGTCTGGATATAGTATTCCGTTATCCTGCTTATTTTGGTACCGTCATAATAACCTTCCCTTGCCAATCCCTTGAAATCGGCAACCGCCATAGGTGCGTCGGATTCGAAAAATCTTATTTTTATAACGCCGAGATCGGTCGTCAGTACCGCGATCTCTTCTCCGCTTTTCATTTCTTCAAACTGCGAAAGTATTACCTCTTCCGCGACGCTCTCTCCGACGTTCTCTTTAAGTATCCCGCAGCCGCCAGCCGCAAGTATTACCGCCGCAATAATAAAAATCAAATACTTCTTCATATCCGTTTACAACTTTCGGTCCGTTTTTGTTTTTCTTTTTACATTTTAACTCTTTTTTTAATTTTTATCAATCAAAATCCATATTTTACCTCTAATATTTTCATTTTTATAAACAATAATATAATCACAGATATTTATTCAACGCAATCAAATTTTTAAGGAGTGAAAATAATATGTCAAGATCCGGAAAACCGGCTGTACCTCAAGCTAAAGACGCTCTCAACAGATTTAAAATGGAAGCTGCCAACGAAGTAGGCGTTAACCTTAAGCAAGGTTATAACGGCGACCTCACTTCCCGCCAGGCAGGCTCTATCGGCGGACAGATGGTCAAGAAGATGATCGAATCTTACGAAAATTCTATAAAATAATCTAAGATCTTTCTCTTCACGGATCGCGATTTTGCGGTCCGTTCTTTTTATTTTTGACCGTTTGTATTGATTTTGTTTTTCCCCTGTTATAAAATATTTAATAAAATCGGATACTTTGTCCTCGCAGCAAAAATGTTACGAAAAGAGGTCCTGAACATGAAAAAAACATCATCCGCGAAAGATACCGGCTTCAGACTGAAACTGTCTTTACTTATTTTTTTGCTTGTGATCGCGATCGCGGCGGGACTTTGTGCCTGCAGTAAGAAAGGAGATAATAAAATGTTTGATTCTGAAGCAAGTGAATTCGGAACTTTGATCGAAGGCGGAAAAATCATATGTATCCCCACCCCGCTCAAGGTCGAGGTATTTTCCGAGACTTCCGAAATAAAAGACGGCGACAAAATTTTTATAGATACCGATAACTATTCAAAAGCGGCGGAAAACTTTATCTCTTACGTTGAAGAAGCGTTCGGTATCAAGTTGGAGACTTGTACCGATAAAAAAGAAGGAAATATAATCGTTCTGACGGACAATAATCTTGAAACTGAAGAATACAAGCTCGCGATAAAGGATACGGTCAATATCAGAGTTTCCTGCCAAGACGGCGCCAACAGAGCCTTCGCCACGATACTTGAATATCTTACGGAAGCCCAAAAGGGCGAAAACGTCTATACCGTCAAAAATCTCAGAGTGTTCGACAAGCCGGACAAGGAATACAGAGGCGTTATGCTCGATACCGCGAGAAGCTTTATCTCGGTCGAGCGGATAAAGGAAATGATCCGTAACTGCTATCTGAACAAAATAAATTATCTGCATATACATTTCTCCGATACCGTGTATTTCACCTTTCCCTGGAGCTTGATGGAAGAGCATATGGTGGACGGATGGAAATATACGAAGGAAGAACTTGAAGACCTCGAAGCTTACGCCGACGGACACGGTGTTACCATCGTTCCCGAGATCGACATTCCTTCGCATCAGGGTCCGCTGCTGGAAGCTTTCCCCGAAATATTCACCAGCTGCGAGCTTGAACAGACACGCCACGAGATCTGTCTCGGAAAAGAAGAAGTTTATGAAAAGATCAACGGACTTATCGACGAGCTCTGCGCTATATTCAAAAGAACTCCGTATATCCATTTCGGATGCGATGAAGTCGGCTACGACGTTTGGGAAAACTGCCCGACCTGTAAGGAATACCGAGACGCGCACGGCATTTACGGTATCGGAAACAACGCTAACGGAGTCGAACACCTCAGACATTTCATGAACAGAGTCGCCGAAATGATCAAAAATCACGGAAAAACTCCCGCCCTTTGGGAAAGCTTTATGAAAAGCGGTATCATCGAAGTCGATAAGGATATCGTCGTTTACGCCTATCAGTCTTACTTCAACCTCGCTCCCGATCTCGTTGCCGGAGGGTATAAGATCATCAACTGCGCGACAACACCGATGTATTACGTTCCTTACGGGAAAATAGCCACCCAGGAAGAGATCTACGATTGGAACGTTTATAACTGGAAATGCGCTTGGGAAGGCTCCCCCGCTTCCGTCGAAGGCGGAATATCCGTCGAGCCGACCGATCAGGTCATCGGTACTCAGGTCTGCTGCTGGGAGACTCAGTACTACCAAGTGTATGTCAGACTTGCTCAGCGTTTACCGACGATGTGCGAGAGAGTCTGGAGACTCGAAAAACAGGGTACTTATGATGAATATGTTGTTAGGTATGAAGCTTTAGAGGATATGATTGAAACGATCTGCAACTACGATATATGACTTTTTCCTTCCCGGACCGCGATTTTGCGGTCCGTTTTTTTATTTTATTCAGCGTATGTTTATCGTATTTTTTTATATTTATATATTGACTTTTCGCTCCTTTTTTGATATATATAAGATGTGATCTGACAACAACGCTCAATTTAAATTTTATAAATAAGCGTTTTTTATTTGTTGTTGGCCTGCAACCGATTTCATTATTGCACCGCGATCATAATTTTCACGAAAAGAGGTCTTGAACATGAAAAAAACATCGAAAAAATCCGGCGTAAGACTGAAACTGTCTTTACTTGTTTTTTTGCTGGTGATCGCGATCTCGGCGGGACTTTGTGCCTGCAATAAGAACGGGAACTCAAAAGGAGAGAATAAAATGTTTGATTCTGAGGCAAGCGAATTCGGAACTTTGATCGAAGACGGAAAAATCATATGTATCCCCACCCCGCTCAAGGTCGAGGTATTTTCCGAGACTTCCGAAATAAAAGACGGCGACAAAATTTTTATCGATACCGATAACTATTCAAAAGCGGCGGAAAACTTTATCGCTTACGTCGAAGAAGCGTTCGGTATCAAGTTGGAGACTTGCAGCGATAAAAACGAAAGTAACATCATCGTTCTCACGGACAACAAGCTCGAAACGGAAGAATACAAGCTCGCGATAAAGGATACGGTCAATATCAGAGTTTCCTGCCAAGACGGCGCCAACAGAGCCTTCGCCACGATACTTGAATATCTTACGGAAGCCCAAAAGGGCGAAAA
>JAGAEK010000073.1 GCA_017828835.1 Oscillospiraceae bacterium
TCGCTGACCCAGATACTGTCTTTCTTATATGAGAAGGTCATATCAAACGCGGGAGCCAACGACCACACCCCTTTTTTGTTCATCAAGAACGCGACGTTCTTTGTATGGTCGTCAAAATTCTTTGCGTATTCGTTAAAGATCATGCGTCTGTACAGCTGCAGAAAATCGTGACGAGGCAGTTTGAGATCCCTCATGACCCGGAATGCGTCGCTGTATGAATACTCTCTCGGTGCGTTAAAATCCATGTGAGCGATGGCGCACAAGCTCTGCATATGGAGTTTTTCGCCCTTCTTGCCTACACGGTCAAACCGCTTTGTCATAAAATGCGATCTGCCGTTTTCTTTATATAGGCGGCATTCGCTCATTTCAATACCGGACGCTTTTGCCATAAGATAATAAGCGTATTCTATCTTTGTATATCCTCCCTCGTCCGGCGTGGCGTCTTTGTCTTTATTGTTTTTTACGTCGTCGAACTTGAGAAGCCAGTACTCATAGCCGGGGCCGGCATTGATCTGACCGGAACGTATATCATCCGTTTCGGGATTCCATGCGATAAGAGTTTTTGCTCTTGCGCCGCCGACGGACGAGCCGCTCTGCATCAACTGAGCGATCATGCGCTCGTCGTGTTTAATATGGATACTCTCTTTTTCAGACAATATCTCGGAAGCGAGTTTTGTCAAAGCGTCAATATCGATTTTCTCGGAAGCGCGGCCAATATCTATGTCCGGCTCATACTCCAACGCGCCCATTCCGCGTTTTCCCGTGTAGCATAATCTTTCGATCACGGTAAGCGAGTCTTCGTCTCTGCCGAGACTGGCCAGATATGCTTTAATAACGATATTACCGAACTTATCCGGAAGCGAATCGGCTAACATTCCCGGAAGCCCCTTGAACGTTTGCTCGGGAAGGGCGGGAAAAGAATACGTCATTTTCGAGAGAGGCATCTGAATAGGCGAAACCTCAATGCCGCTTGACAAAAAAGCTTCGTCATACTGAAAACCGATCAGCCCGTTATCCATCTGGTGCAGATAACCTATCGGAGTTCCCCAAAGTTTAACCTTAACCGTTCTTACGTCCATCATTTATTCCTCACTTGTCTTCTTCCCACGTCCAATTTGAAGTCGGCTTTTTATCAGTCGGCTTCGCCCGTTTTCTTGCAGCCTTTTGCTCGTAAAGCGCTTTGAAATCCGGCTGGACTTCAGGTATCAGAATATCCAGATTACTCAGCATATTAAGTCCGGATAGTATTTTGATATAATTTGACATCTTTGAATCTTCGCCGCTTTCGATACGGTTTTCCGTGCTCGGAGAAATACCGCACTTTTTCGCTAATTCCGCCTGTGTGATATTCAACGAGATACGGTTTTGCTTGATTCGTTGTCCTAACTCAACTAAAATGTCCTTCTCATTTTCGTTTGAACTGATCTTCATCAGAGCGCTCCACCTCTTAATTTGTCATATTTGCATTATTATAATACCATAGCAACGATAATTTGTCAAGTATGATAAATTAAAAATCTGTAAAACATATAAGCGGAGTCGGTATCTGATCCGTTCGGAGTTCAGTTGTACAATTAAACTCCTCCTTTGCGATATCATTGTACCGCAAGGGAGGAGTTCTGTAAAATGTGCGATTTTTCGTTTTGGTCCTTGGAGGAAAAATGCGCGCAGGTGCCGTAATCACTTGATTTTCTTGCGGTTTGGTCAAATCCGTTATCTCCACTCGGACCATACCACTTTAGCACTTTAAAGTGATGAATTTTGAGTCAGCACTGTAGATAATGCAGTTTTGAATCTTTACTTTTTTGAAAAAAACAGCTAAACATCTTTACTTTTTCTTATTCTGTGCTATAATAAGTAAAGATGAAAGTGAGGTCGTGCTATGTTTTCATATAAAGGTTTGGAACAAAAACTGTACGAACGAAATATCGGACGGTCCGACCTGACAAAGCTGTTGGGGCTTTCTTCGCGGACGGTTGCCAAGATCGGCAAAGGGGAGAAACTTTCGCGAGGTGTTATGGAAAAGCTTGCCGATTTCTTCGGGTGTGCCCCTGATGAGTTGTGTCGGGAGATTTCCAGCAATCCGATGTTGAAAACATTGCGGGAAGAAAAAGAGGCAAAGATCTCCGGAGGGCTTTATCACGAGTTGCAGGTACGCATGACTTACAACTCTAACCATATTGAGGGAAGCCGTCTGACGGAGGATCAGACGCGACTCATATTTGAAACGAACACGCTGAACGTCGGTGAGGGTGTTCCGGTGGACGACGTGCTGGAAACAGTGCACCATTTCCGCGCCATAGATTACGTCATCGATTCGGCGGACGAAGTCCTCACCGAGGATATCATCAAAAAACTGCACTATATTCTCAAGCACGATACCAAAGACTCGACGCTCGACTGGTTTGCAGTAGGCGATTATAAAAAACGTCCGAACGTGGTCGGCGGTCGGGAGACGGCGAATCCGAAGGACGTACCGGCGCGGATGAAAAAACTGCTTGGCGAATATAACGCAAAGCAGGATATAGGGATAAATGATATCATTGCCTTTCACGCCGAGTTCGAAAAGATCCACCCGTTTCAGGACGGAAACGGGCGCGTCGGGCGGCTTGTCGCGCTGAAAGAATGTCTGCGGTTTAACGTCGTGCCATTTATTATTGAAGACAGCAAAAAGGCATTTTACTATCGCGGCCTGTCCGAGTGGGACAATGAAAAAGGATGGCTCACCGACACATGTCTTGACGGGCAGGATACGTTCAAAAAACTGCTTGCAATGTTTGAAATAGAGGCAAACTAAGAAAGACACAACGCGATAATAAAAGTCAAGTATGATGTGATTAATCGTAATTGACTTTATTATTTGCTTATGATCTATGGAGGAAAAATGCGCGCAGGTGCCGTAA
>JAGAEK010000074.1 GCA_017828835.1 Oscillospiraceae bacterium
AACACCGAACTTGTCGGCGTAATCCTGGACGCGGTTGCGGTTCGAGGCACGCATTTCGAGGAGGTAGTTGATCTTTTCCTCGGTGCAGACGCCGTCTTTATCGTAGATATATCCGTCGGGTCCGGAGAGAGTGATGACCTTTGCGCCGAGCTGCGAGGCTTTTTTGCAGACACCCCATGCGACGTTTCCGAATCCGGAAGCGGCGATCGTTTTGCCTTTGATATCTTCGCCTTCATGTTTGAGTACTTCGCAAAGATAATAGATGGCGCCGTAGCCGGTCGCTTCGGGACGGATAAGGGAGCCGCCGTAGCTGAGACCTTTTCCGGTGAGGACGCCGTTTTCCCAAACGCCCTTCAGACGGCGGTACTGTCCGAACAGATAGCCGATCTCGCGCTTGCCGACGCCGATATCTCCGGCGGGAGCATCGATGTCGGGACCGATATAGCGGTAGAGAGCGGTCATAAAGCTCTGGCAGAAGCGCATGATCTCGGCGTCGGATTTACCGGTGGGATCAAAGTCCGATCCGCCCTTGGCACCACCGATGGGAAGACCGGTGAGAGAATTTTTGAAAGTTTGTTCGAATCCGAGGAATTTGATGATCCCGGGATATACGGACGGATGGAAACGGAGTCCGCCCTTATAAGGACCGATAGCGCCGTTGAACTGGCAGCGGTAACCGGTGTTGGTATGCGTGTTTCCGTTGTCGTCTACCCAAACGACGCGGAACGAGAACATACGCTCAGGTTCGATCATGCGTCCGAGAAGATCGATCTTTTCGTATTCGGGGTGAGCTTCGATCACAGGTTCGAGAGAGGAGAAAACTTCCTCAACGGTCTGTACGAACTCGGGCTCGGCGGAATATTTTTTCTTTACGCCGTCGATTACTTTTTTTAAATAAGCATTCACAGTGAACACTCCTTTTAATAATAGTACTTGTTTTGCGCATAAAAAAATGCGGCACTGAAATATCGCTGAATATATTATATAACGTCTTTACTAAATAGTCAAGATTACTATAAAAATATATATTTTTTTATAAAACTTGCAAAAAAACCACAGATAGAATTAAAATATGTCGAAAAATAAAGGTAAAAGCAAAATCGAAAAAATCAAATATGAATTTTTCTTGTGAAAAAGTTGCAAAATAAGGACAAATCGTGTAATTGCAGGGCAAATTATTGACACGAAATATAAAGTAGTTATAATTTTAATTGAAGATTTTTTGTATACAGGAGGGACATATAATGGCGATTCTCGTGAGCGGAGGAACGGGATTTATCGGCAGCCACACTTGTGTCGAACTGCTGAATAAAGGTGAAGAAGTAATAATATTTGATAATTTGAGTAACTCGAAGCGGGAAGTTGTTGGAAAAATAGAGAGGATAACAGGCAAAAAAGCGAAATTTTACAAAGCGGATATGCTTGATAAAGATGCACTCGAAAAAATATTCGGCGAAAACGATATCGAGGCGGTCGTGCATTTTGCGGGATATAAGGCGGTCGGCGAGTCGGTGCACGTCCCGCTGAAATATTTCGAGAATAATATAGTAGGTACGATATATCTTTGTGAAACAATGAAAAAACATAACTGCAAAAAGATGGTTTTCAGCTCTTCCGCCACGGTTTACGGAATGAAGAACAAATCCCCGCTTTCCGAGGAGATGCCTCTTTCGGTGACGAACCCTTACGGCAGAACTAAGCTTATGATAGAAGATATGCTGAGGGATATATGTACCGCGGACAGCGAATGGGGAGTAATGCTTCTGCGCTATTTCAATCCGATAGGAGCCCATAAAAGCGGGCTGATAGGTGAAGATCCGAACGGTATACCGACGAATCTTCTTCCGAATATCGTCAACGCGGTGACGAAGAAAAACGGTCCGTTAAAGGTGTTCGGATCCGATTATCCCACCAGAGACGGAAGCTGCGTGAGAGATTATATCCACGTTGAAGATCTTGCGGCGGGGCACGTCTGTGCGCTTAAGGAATTAAGAAGAAGAAACGGTATCGAAGCGGTAAATCTCGGGACCGGAAACGGCTACAGCGTTTTTGAAATAATAGATGCGTTCGAGAAGGTAAACGGGGTGAAAGTACCCTACGAGATAGTGGGAAGACGCGACGGAGACGTTGCTGAGTGCTACGCTAATCCCGAAAAAGCGAAGAGGATTTTCAAATGGAACGCGACTCGCGGAATAAGCGAAATGTGCGCTGATTTATGGAATTACGTCTTAACCAACAGAAAGTAATGGGAAAAGCGGAAAATAAAGGATATAAAGGTAAATAAAACTATTGCAAATTTTGTTGAAATATTGTAGACTGTAGTATATTATGATAAATAAAACTACGGAACAAAATTTTAACATAACGGAGATCTCAAGAATGTTTGAAAAGGTTTTGAAAACAAATAGAAAAATAGCGCTGTTGATCGTTGACGTTCTGATATTTTTAGCCGTTTATTTCGGCGTTTATCTTTTTGAAATCATAACGGCGAAGATGCTCGGTGAACCGGAGAGATTATTTTGGATAAAAGGTATATTCAACGTAATAAATTTTGCGGTGTTGTTTTTTTCCGTGTTTGTTTTGAGATTTGTGTTTCAGGTTTACGAAAACGTGTGGAGATATGCGATGTACAGCGGATATCTCCGCTTGATATTGGCGGATTTTTTCGGCGGAGTTTTAGGACTTTCGGTATTGTATCTGATCTTGAAAGACATAGACGTTTTACAGATAACTGTAATTGTTGCCGGTCAGCTTATAGCCGCTGTTTTTGCAAGGTGCTGTTATCAGTATATTCGCGGAATACGTATATTCAAATCACAGAAGGATTTTGAGTACGTTGCGATCGTCGGAGCGGGAAACGTCGGTATCTCTCTCGTCAAAGAATTGAAAGAAAGCAAAAACGCGATCTACCGTCCATGGTGTTTTATCGATACCGATAAAGAAAAGATCGGCAGAATGATATACGATATAAAAACGCTCGACGAAAATTCCGAAGGTCTTATAGCTCAGCTCAAGAGCGGGCCGGTGAAAGAGATAATAATAGCTATACCAACGGAAGAAAAAGCGAAAATAGACCAGATTTACGAGAAATATTCTTCGAACGGATTTAAGGTCAGGATATACGACTTTGCCGAAGGTATGATCGACGACAAGTTCAACAGGGAAAGAAAATTAAGAGAAATAAAGATAGAAGATCTGCTTTTTAGAGAGCAGGTCGGTATTTCCGAAAACGATATCGAATTTTATCGGGGGAAAACCGTTCTCGTGACCGGAGGCGGCGGTTCGATCGGAAGCGAAATATGCAGACAGCTTGCGACAATGCAGCTGAAAAAGCTGATAATTTTCGATATTTATGAAAATAACGCTTATGATATCCAGCAGGAGCTTTCAATAAAATACGGGAACACGCTTGATCTTTCGGTCGAGATCGGCTCTGTCAGAGACAGAAAAAGACTTGACGAATTATTCGCGAAGTACAGACCGGATATGGTTTTCCATGCCGCGGCGCACAAGCACGTGCCTTTGATGGAAGAGAGCGCGGGAGAAACGATAAAGAACAACGTTCTCGGAACTTATAATACTGCGGATATGGCTGAAAAGTACGGCGTTAAAAAGTTCGTTTTGATATCGACGGACAAGGCAGTCAACCCGACGAATATTATGGGTGCATCTAAGAGAATGTGCGAAATGATAATACAGGCGAGAACGGACAGCGCGACGGCGTTCTCGGCGGTCAGATTCGGAAACGTACTCGGTTCGAACGGATCGGTAATACCGCTGTTCAAGAAGCAGATCGAAAAAGGTGGTCCCGTAACGATAACGGATAATCGTATAATAAGATATTTTATGACGATAGCGGAAGCGAGCAGTCTTGTGATTTCGGCGGGAGCACACGCTAAAAAAGGAGAACTGTTCGTGTTGGATATGGGAAAACCTGTGTCTATACTTTCTCTTGCGAAGACGATGATAAAAATGGCGGGTTATGAGCCTTATAAAGATATAGATATACGCGAGATCGGATTAAGGCCGGGAGAAAAGCTTTATGAAGAGCTTCTGATCACCGGTGAAAGCCAGATAAAGACCGAGAACTCAAAAATCTTTATAGAATGCGACACTCCTTTGAGCAGATCGGAAGTCGACGAAAAGATAAAAGTGTTGACGGACGCTTTGATTTCTCCGGATTTTTCGGTTGAAAAAATAAAAGAAGCTTATATGAAAGTGATCCCCACGTACAAAGAGCCTGAAAAAGTGAATAATAATTTAGCAAACGTTAAAGAAATATTAGATGTTGTGCACTGATAAAAATTTATTATTATGCTTGACAAATGCATTTGAGCGGTATATTATTATAATATATAAAAGGTATCAGTGTGCTCTTTTTTAAGAAAGTTTCAATTTTGGAGATTTTAAAATGGCCGAAAAAAAAGCAAATCAGGACGAGGTTTTTGAAATAGACGTCGTGAGCGTCATGAAAGCCCTGTGGAAAAGAATATGGCTGATTGCTGCTGTGGGAATTTTTTCAGCGGCGATTGCTTTTGAATATACAACGTTATTCATTAAACCGGTATATGAATCGTCAGCGATGATGTACGTCAACAATGGCGGAGTCCAGGCGGGAAGCAGCGGAATTTCAATCAACCCGTCAGTGCTTACCGGAGCACGTAGTTTGGTCGATTCATATTCTATAATCTTAAAATCGAGATCAATGCTTGAAAAAGTTATTGATGAAGCTGATTTAAAAAGTTCCGACGGCAAAACGATGGAATATGAAGAGCTTAACGGTAAAGTCAAAGTCGGAGCGGTCAACGGTACGGAAATTTTCAGAATAACCGTCAGAGACGGAAATCCCGACATGGCAAAGCTTCTAGCAAATACGATCGTGTCCCTGCTGCCGTATCAGATTTCCACTATTGTTGAAGGAAGTTCGGTAAAAACGGTCGACACGGCGGTAAGAGGCGTTAAAATAGCACCCAGCAGAGCAAAGAATACGATCGTTGGCTTTGTTTGCGGAGTGGTCGCGGTATCGTTGGTCGTGGCTGTAATAGCGATTGTAAATAATTATATCGAAGACGAGGATTACATTATTCAAAATTACGATATGCCGCTCTTAGCGGTCATACCCGACTTGAGAAGGAGTACTACGGAAAAGTACGGAAAGTACGGGAAGTACGGAAAGTACAGGAATTATTACGGGAATTATCAATCTCGAGGGGGTAGATCTTAAGATATGGATATTATGTCGTTTATTGATAAGTATTTACCTCGGAAAAAGTCAAAGCACAGTATTATCAAAACGAGAAATGTCGTAAATAATGACGATAATGATTTGGATTTATTAGGAGATAAGTTGAGTTTCGACGGAATTGAAGCGTTCAACCTTTTGAGAACAAACCTTTCGTTTTCGTTTTCAGACGATAAAAAATGCCATATAGTTGGTATAGTTTCTCCGATACCGAGTACGGGAAAATCGCTGGTATCTTCGAATTTAGCAATATCGATAGCGAAGGCAAATAAAAAAGTGCTTTTGATAGACGCGGATCTGAGGTTGCCGACAATAGCGAAAAAAATGCACCTTGTGCAGAAACCCGGACTTTCGAATATATTGATCTCATCGGAAAATCCGTTGGAGTTTATTCAGCGGTATAACGATATGGTGGACGTTATTGTTGCGGGAAATATTCCTCCTAAGCCGTCCGAACTGCTTGGTTCGGCGAGAATGGGAGAAGTGCTGAAGATGCTTTCAGACCGTTACGATTATATAATAGTCGATCTGGCGCCCGTAACCGTAGTCCCTGATGCACTTGCAGTAGCAAAGTATCTTGACGGAGTAATATTGTTATTGAGAAAGGATTACGACAAAAAGACGCTTGTTGACGAAGCAATAAGACAATTAAAGCTTTCGAAAACGAATATTTTGGGAGTCGTGTTCAATTACGGTATGTCTTCACACGAAAGATACGGGAAATATAAAAACTACAGCAGCAGTAATTAGGCGATCGATACATAAAAGTAAATATTGATCAGAATCGCGTTTTACCGAGTTTCATGAAAGGCGGCTGGATATCAAATGGTAGATTTCCATTCACATATTTTGCCGGGTATGGATGACGGTAGTAAGTCGGAAAAAGAATCGATCGATATGCTCGGTGAGTATTCCGACAGGATCACGGATGTTTTTTTGACACCGCATTTTTATCCGGACAGAGAAAGCCCGAATGAGTTTTTGAAAAGACGCGAAAAGAGTGCGGAAGTTTTAAGAAACGCTATAGAAGGAAAAAATGTTCCGGTGCTTCATCTCGGCGCCGAGGTCGGTTATTACGAAGGAATACACAACAGTGAAGAGATGGAAAAACTGGTCATTTCCGGTTCCCGCCTTTTGTTGGTCGAAATGCCGTTCAGAGATTGGAACTTGCGAATGGCTGATGAGCTTATCGAGTTGAACCGAAGATTTGGAATAAGACCGGTTATGGCTCATATAGACAGATATAATTTCGGAAAAGGTCCGAATAAAAAAGCTTTTCAACATTTTCTCAATAATCGCGGCCTGGTGCAGGTCAACGCGGAAGCTGTTATGTCGATGCTATCAAGAATGAAGGTAGTTTCGATGATCAGAAAAGGTGAAATTCATTTTATCGGTTCTGATGCACATAACATGCTGATGCGAAAACCGAATCTAGACATTGCGATTGATAAATTGATAAAAGCAAAATCGGAAGATGTGCTTAAAGATTTAGATGAAAATGTTAATAAATATATCAATAGATGAAAAAAATATTGGAGGTAATTTCTATGAAAAAAGTATTGGCAATGGTTCTTGCGCTTGTTATAAGTGTAGGAATGGTAAGTGCAGTAGCATTTGCGGAAGAATTTGTTGGTAGCGTTACTGCTTCTAAAACTACACTTGTAGAAGTAGAAGGCGCCACTGACGGAACAGTTGCGGTTATAGTGGACGCAAACGGTAATGTTGTCGCTGAAATCGGCAGAGGTTCTTTTATAATCGTCGATTCCAACGATAAAGAGACCGAAGCTAACAAAGATGCGAAAGCTAGAATCAACGGAGTCATTGATCAGATCGACAATGGCAACGTAGCAGGTCTTATGTCAGCGGACGTTATAGCAAAACTTGCAGACGCTGGAATCTCGGCCGAGAATCTTGTAGCCGGAGTAATCTTCGATGTAACTTACGATGGCGAGCTCAAAGAGGGCGAAGAAATTAAATTCTCTGTCAAGAACCCTGAAATCAGCGCTATGCAGGCAACCGATCTGTATACCGGAAAAATCGTTATCCTGCAGAAAAACGACGCAACAGGCGAATTTGAAGTGTTGAATGCTGAAGGAGAAAACGTGTTTGACGGCGGAAGCTATAGCGTAGATGGCGATATTGCATCGTTTAAATTGAGCCACCTTTGCGTAGTAGTTATTTCTTCTGAACTTACACAAAAAGAATCTCCCAATAACGGTGCTGGATTTGATTACAATTGGGTTGCATGCGCAGCTATCGTTGTAGTAGCAGTTGTTGCTGCAGCAGTTACTGTAAAAAGCAGAAAATTACTTTCAAAATAATAATTAACTGAAAATATGAAAAGAATATCTACAAGCACCAAGTTTTTGGTGCTTGCCATAGTTATCCTTTTGTCAGTTGTCGGAATTGTGTGGAGTATCTTCGGTGCTCCACACAATATTGATAAATTGACATCAGAACAAAGTGATACTGAGAATATAGAATATAGCGGAAGTACCTATGAACCGGCGGCATACAGAATAAATGTTCTTATTATGGGTATTGATGAAGAGGGTAAAGCTGTTTCAAGCAAATCTTTCATGAATACCGGTATGGCTGACTTTCTGATTTTGTTGTCTTTTGATTTAAGGACAAAGGAATGTGTAGCGATAAACATTAACAGAGATACAATTACTGATGTGGCAACATACGGAGTCGGGGGAATTTATCGCGGAAAGGCGAAAATGCAGATCGCGCTGTCTCATCAATACGGAGACGGCTTGGGAGAAAGTTGCCTTAATACGGTAAAAGCTGTTTCTGATTTGTTTAACGGTATAACGATAGATTACTACATATCTCTTCATTTGGATTCTATAGGAATAATCAATGATATGGTCAACGGAGTCGAAGTGTTGATCGAGGATGATTTTTCGCAGGTAGATCCAACCATGGAAATTGGAAAAACGATTACTTTAAACAATAAACAAGCGGAGTTGTTTGTCAGAGGCAGAAGAAATGTTGCCGATCAAACCAATGTTTCGCGTATAAAGCGTCAAAATCAATATATAGAGGCGCTTTATGGTAAAATAAAAGACGTTGATCTGAGTGCGTCAACGATATATAAGAAATTGAGCGATTATCTTGTGACA
>JAGAEK010000075.1 GCA_017828835.1 Oscillospiraceae bacterium
ATTGCTGTCCCGGATCACTTTGTAAAAACCCGACTCTTTGAGATATTCTTCAATTCCGCTGTTTATTGTTGTATCGGCTATCGCAGAACAGGAAACTGCGAATCCGCCTGCAGCGCCGCTTCCTTCGAAGTCAGTCAGCGATTTTGAAGTTAAATTTTCCAGCATTTTTGCATATCTGAGCAGATTGTTGTCAACTGCTTTGAGTTCGTGATCTTTTACCCCTTTTTGCGGTCCGAATACGTAAGTGGCACCGTCTTTCCCGTAAAGTTTATTCTTCACGTCACACCTTAAAAAGACCTTGCATCCCTTTAAAGCGGAAACTGCTTCTGTTAGATCTATTTTTTTCACAAGGGAAAGACTTCTTCCCGTCGGGATAATTGTCTTATCTCCGTTAATATAAAACTTTGCTCCGAGAGCAGCCAGAAATCCGGCTCCGGCATCGTTTGTTGCCGAACCTCCGAGACCTATTATAAGTTTCCTGCACCCTCTTTTGATTGCGTCCTTTACAAGTTCTCCGACCCCGAAAGTGGTCGCGTCTGCGCCGTGTCTTTCCTCAGTGGTCAGAATTCCTGCTGCCTGCGCCATTTCTATTATTGCGGTATCCGGCTTTTGAATGAGATATTCAGCCTTGACGGTTTGATTGTAAGGCCCTTTGACATTAAGCATAACACTGTCGTATTTTCCGGTAAGCTTGTACGATTCTATCATACCGTCACCGCCGTCTGTGACAGGGAAGGATAACACCGTTGATTCCGGAATAATCTCCCTTACGGCCTTGGCAGCGGCTTCGCATGCTTGTAAAGCGGATAATGATCCTTTGAAAGAGTCGAATGCTGTGATTATTTTTATCATATCAATTCCCGATGCGGAAATTTCCGCCGATATCGTTATAATACATTATTTTGAATATAAAATCAAGTAATAAGATATTCTTTCTTATATTAAACTGATTATCCGGTTATATTCGCCGAAGATAAGCATGAAGATTTTTTATAATTTATTTATTTAGATGTCTTGATTTTGCCTCAAGAATATGATATCATTTCAAAGTCAGCGGAATAATATCTGACGCTGTAGTACGGAGAGGTATCGAAGAGGTCATAACGGGGCTGACTCGAAAGCGGCTCGGTTTCGTCCCTCGGTACTGCGTGAAAGCCCCCGTTTTCTCGCAAATGCTCCGTTTTCCTGCAGTTTTCGCGACTTTGGCTTGCAGGAAACAAACTGATCATCTATCAGTTTTCTATCAAAGTTCGCACAAAAATTACATACGGAGAGGTATCGAAGAGGTCATAACGGGGCTGACTCGAAATCAGTTTGCGTGAAAGCGCACATGGGTTCGAATCCCATCCTCTCCGCCACAAACGGGCTGAAATCGCAGGATCTCAGCCTTTATTTTATGAAAAGCGCCTCGATTTTTGACATTTTTCCTCCACTTTGCTTATGCGCGCCTTTTTGTCAGTTGGTGCTTAACGGTTAAAAACTGATAGAAAGTGATAGAAAAACTTATTATCCGGCGAAAACTGCCCGTTTTTTGGCTTTTTGCGGTTCGAATCAATCGTAAGACAAAAAAGTCCTTGCCCGATGTGCTGTCGGACAAGGGATGTGTCTTTTTTGAGGGTGTTACGACGAGAGCGCCGCGCCGATATACGTTCGTCAATAGCTTTTGACAATATATATTCGAACCATGTGATTGGTTCTATTTTCAAGAAAACCCGATTGTCAAAAAGAAAAGGCACCGGATTTTGTTCCGATGCCGGTGCGAATCGCCGTTCTATATCTTTTTGAATATGTTTACCGCGTCATTCTTCCGTCTCATAATAGTATGAGTAATCTATGCCCTTCATAATAATCTCGCGGTTGTAGATATCGTCGGTCAGGGCTTTCTTTATAAGCGAACAGATCTTTTTCGGATCGTCGACGCTTTCACGCATGGCGGTGAGATACTCTTTTTTGTCGATCAGACTCCAGTCGACGCATTTTTTCAGATTCTTTTTCAGAATAAGATCGAGCCATATGCGCGTACTTCTGCCGTTGCCTTCCATAAACGGGTGCGCGACGTTCATCTCAACGTATTTTTGGACGATTTCTTCAAGCGTGCTTTCGGGCATTTTTTCAATATGCGCAAGAGCTCCGTCCAGATACAGCGCAGGAGCAAAGGCAAAACCGCCCTTTGCTATGTTTACCGTACGTATCTGCCCTGCAAAGTCATAGAGACCGCCGAAAATGTATCCGTGAATCTGCCGCAGCCCCGTAGCCGTTCCGACTTCGATGTTATCAATGAAACCGCTTTCGAAAAGCTCGTATGCCTTTTGCTTGCTCTTTTCGTCAAGCGAGGTCTCCATGTTTTTCATCCATCGGGCAAACACTTCGGATTTCTTACTTGGAATCAGCGCGATTACCGTATTAAGTCCGGACTCGTCAACGACGTCGGTGTTATAAAATTTGCCGTCTCGCGCCTTTAATTTCAGTTGTCGACAAATCGTCGACAACTCATTTTTACGACTTTTTATTTTGTTCCAGTACGAGCGCGGATTCTTGCTTTTTGTCAGCGCTTCCGAAATATCCGCAGCGCAAAACCACCATTTGGAACTTTCTTCGTCCCAAACGGCGCGAACAGGTATATCTTCGAAAAATCGTATTGACGTTTTCATGTTCTGATTCTTTGATTCCTTCTACGATTCTTTCAGAGCGTTTTTCTTAACCCTGTTTTTAAAACTGCCCTCGAGCCAATTTTCATATTCGGCGGATGTTATGGCTCCGGCAAGACAGTCGTCGCGTTTGTAAGCGGCTTCCGCGTTCCAGCGGCGGAAGTTTTTTTCTTTTATAGTTCCGACGGCTATTCTGGCATAGTACCGCTTGTAGTACTTTTTATACAGCTTCCATGCGTCTTCTGTGGATATCTTTTCCTTATACGCCTTTTCGGCGCCGATCGCCTGGCAGGTCCGGACAGAGCCCTCGACCGGCCTGTCGCAGTACTCGGTATTATAGTTGCCTTTGACGACAAAGTACCTGCCGCAGTTTCTGCATTTTCTGACGGTCGCTTCGCACTCGAGCATTTTGAAAAACTCGTAGTTCAGCCTTTCGAAGATCGAGTTGACCTGTGTTACAACACGAAGCTTTTTCGGCGGCTGGTATATCTTATAGTCTTCCTTAAGACCGTATTTACGGCGGAATTCATTCATCTGTTCGCCGTCGGGTATATTATTGCCGTGAGTGAAAAACGGAAGCATCTCCTTTGGACTGCCTGATGTGATCACCTTGTAGTCGCTCGTGCTTGCGAACGCGGACGGGATATCTCTTATATCGCAGTACAGCTCATAGCGCTGAACCGGGGAGAGATTTCCGAGCACTTCGGGGAAATAATCCTTATCGAAGCAGAACTCAATCTTTTCAAGAAACTCTCTTCTCAGAACGGACAGATATTTAAGATAGAACGCTGTGCTCTTCTCGTTGAAATCCAAAAAGCACGGAGGAAACGCCGCGGTATATAGAGATGAGTAGAAGAAAGGGTGAGCATCCATCGTATGCTCCATCGCGACGGTCATTATCTGATCCAGGTCATCGCGGTTCTTTACTGATACCGACTCTCTGACCTTTCCGCCGAGCTTTTTAACTGCGTCGTCGCTGTGAAACACCGAGATGAACGTAAGTGCCGACAGATTCTTTTTTATTTCGAAATAGAGGAAATCCAGCATTCCCTGTCCGAGGGGAAGAGTAACCGTCGCGCCGCTCAAAGCATTCGCATAATACGGATAGTTCTTTCCGGCATTTTTGTCTGCGTTATCCGCAAATGATTCTTCCCGCAGATTCTCATGAAACGGAGTATCGTAAAACGTTATATCGAACCGTTTTGCCAGCTGCTGCAGTTCTGTATAAAGCCCGTCGGGATCAGACTCATAATCCAGCTCAGAGGGTTCAGGATGAACACCTGACTCCGCCTCTGCCGATTCATATGCGTATGCAATCCGTTCGTCGATCAACAGAGTCAGCGTTTTTGTGTTCTCGTCAAATCTCACCCTGTTTGACATGGTATCGAGAATAACCGACCTGCGGTTGCTTCTGTCCTTGATATATTTTTCCGTGCTATCCGGAATATATTCTGTAAAATCCAGCTTCGACATACGATCTCTCCGTGGCTTGATAAACATATTATATCATCATCGGCATGTTCAGTCAATGCTTTTGGACAAGAAATTACTCAATATCTATTATATGTCCAATTAAGCAGAGCGCTATTTTTTCGCCAAACGAAAAGCCGCAGGATTTTTCTTTGTGGAAGTACCGAACAGAAACAGTCCGAACATTGTCATTGCAAGTGATGCGTTCAGTTTTTCTGTTTTTTTGATTGCAGCGATCATAAACGGCGAAAAAACCGAATCCGGGGTCTTTTTCCCGCTTTATATAAAAAAACTAGCCCCGGCAGATCAGCGTAAAGCTAATCTGCCGGGATTTTTCTTTCGGATAATGCTAGTCTTGTCTTATCAGTAATGCGCGGCGATATCCAGGTTCTCCGCGCGGATTTTCGACAATAACGGTCTCGCCGTCGGGCGAATACAGCCGGTCGTTTTTATTCAGATCGGATTTTTCTCTTTGACTTTTCTCTCAAAATAGTCTATCTGCAGATTTATTGATTCCAGGTTGCTGTTTATAAACGACTGGAGATTTGTGTCATGTTTTGTCGTCATGGCGATATAATCGTATGCGAAATTGTTCCAGTTCCCAATTGCCCCCACGTCGTAAAGTCTGTGACTGAAAACAATATCGAGCATTTCCTGTGAATCTTCATCTTTCGCATATCTGAAATCAAGAAGCACGTCATAATATTTCGGGATCACCGTGTTTCTCCCCTGGCATGCAAAATCCTCGATAAACGCAGAGAGCTCGTCGACTCCGCGGGCGTTTACCGGCATCGTCAGACATACACCTCCCCACGGATTCACGTCGGTATAATAATCCTTCTGCAGTTCGGTGGATTTCGGGGTCGGAAGGATACCGAAATCAAACTCGATCGTCTGCCTGAAAAACTCAACTTCGTTGCCCCTGACGTAGCTTATGAGGTCTTTTTCATCCTCAAACATGGCGGCGAGCGTCCCCGAACCGCCGTCTCCCTCGGAAAGGGAATGGATATTCAGAACCGTCGCGGTATCATTGAACTTTTCCATAAGGTGGAGCGACCAGTCCATGGTCGTTTTTTCCGCCAGTGAAATGACCGGCTTGTCATTTTCGTCCTTATATCCTATGCGATATCCGCCGCCGACCATAAAGGTCAGCAACGTATCCCTGAATATTGCAAGGCCCCATCGCTCGTTGTCGACGTCATCCGAGGCGGCCTTCCCGGCAATTTCATAAAGTTTGTCAAACGTCCATTCGCCGCGCCGCACGATCTCATACGGCAGCTCTTCTCCGACAAAAATATCCTCATACATTTCCTTGTTGAACACAAGCATTCCGGTATAATCCTTGTCGACAAGGGTAACATCGCCGCACACAGCAAAATGATATCCGAAATATGAGAGATCGTTATAGGAATCGGAGTCCCAGTATGGTCTAGTAAAGTCGCAGTATTTCAGTGTCCCGAGATCAAGAAGGTATCCCTGAACAGACATTTCGCTGTATCTGTTCAGCTTGTCAAGGTAAAAATCGTACGACTGGTTCTCATCATCCGAAAGAATGCTTTGCGTGAGCATTTCGTGACCCTGAGAAGCGTTATAGGCGGCGATTACTTTTATTTCGCAGTCGTATTTGTCCTCCATGTAGATGATCCGGTCGAACATCGCGTCGTTTATCGGCTCGGTCGTGTACTCTTCGGCAAATATTTCATGCGTTTGATAATCGTAGGACGCCCAGTTTGCCGACAAAAACGTCACCGATCTGCCGTTCATTTTTATTGTCGGAACATCGGCGGTATATTTTTCCCATCCTCCCGGCTCGGTGACCGGCTCTCCGGAAGTAGTTTCCGTACCCGGCCTCTCCGTTTCGCCCGTAGTATCGTTTCCGCTCCCGCTCTGAGCACATGACGAAAAAACAACGGTCGCAGTCATAATGACGGCTAGCACGAGTGCAAGCGCTTTTCCTGATTTCTTCATTCCTTTTCCTTTCCACGGGCACGAAAAACCTGCCCGTTTGTTCTATGTTCTTTTTTTCTTTCCGGCTTTTTTAACGCTAACAAATATAACAGCCGCGACGGCGAAAACGATGACGCATGAAACAACTATTACCCAAAGACCGGTCATGCCGTTTGTTTCCGTCTCTGCAATTCCGTCAGAAGAAACGGCCTCTTCGAGACGGCTCCCTGAACTTTCGGGATTTGCTGTCTCCGTTAACTCTGCGGTCGTCACGGTTTCAGTATTATCCGGCCGCACGGGGCGGACCTTAGACATCATCCAGGAGAGCAGATCTTTTTCGGCGTATGCCTTTCCCCAGGCACCGTGTCCCCACGGTTTGGTGTCATAGAATTCGACGTCGGCTCCAAGTTTTTTAAGTTCTTCGTACATCTGCCGACTGCCCGCGTCGGAAACAATCGTGTCGTCGCTAGAGTGATATATCCTTATCGGAATATCCTTTATTGCTTCTGCATAGTTTACGTCGCAGCCCCCGCAGACGGGTATTGCCGCCGCGAAAAGATCAGGATAACGACATATAAGATCCCACGTTGCGAAGCCCCCTGCGGAGATCCCGGTCACATATATTCTGTCGGGATCGATTGCGTAGTTTTCAAGTATTTCGTTCTGTAAAAGGGAAACGAGGAGTTTCATCGGGACAGTCTGCTGC
>JAGAEK010000076.1 GCA_017828835.1 Oscillospiraceae bacterium
CAGATCAGATAAAATTGAAATCGAGTCGTCACTTGCTCTTATAGCGGTCGTCGGACGCGGTATGGTAAAATCAAAAGGTTCAGCCGCCAGGATATTTTCTGCCGTAGCTAATGCGGGCGTCAATATTCGTATGATAGACCAAGGCTCAAGCGAACTAAACATCATTTTAGGCGTTTCGGAGGAAGACTTTGAAACCGCTATACGTGCAATTTATTCCGCGTTTGAAAAATAAGTTTCAGTATTTTTACCGAAATCACGATATATATATTTAATACTTATTCCATTTACGAAAGCGAGGATCATAACTTTGCCGTATATAGAAGTCAAAGGATTGAAAACAAACTATATTGACGAGGGCAGCGGAGAATGTATTCTCTTTCTTCACGGATGGGGTGCAAATCTCGAAACGTTTCGTCCGGTTATCAACTACTTTGAAACAAAAAACAGAGTGGTTGCACTTGATATGCCGGGTTGCGGAAAAACAGACGTCCCTCAGACTGATCTCAATATGACCGATTACGCCGATTTCGTAAACGAATTTTGCAAACTTCTGAACGTTGAACGTCCTGTAATAGTCGGCCACTCAAACGGCGGAAGAACTATATTAAAACTGTTTGAGCAAAATCCAGAATATCCTTGTAAAAAGGTAATACTTATCGACGCTTCGGGAATAAAGCACAAAAGAACACTTGCTGCTTCCGCTAGACTTTTTTCTTATAAAACGGCAAAAGCGGTTTTGAGTTTCCGGCTTTGGAAAAAGAAGTCAGAACCCTATCTTGAAAAACTTCGCTCGCATTTCGGATCCTCCGATTATAAAAACGCCGATCCGGTAATGAGAAAAACCCTCGTGAACATACTGGCGGAAGACCTGAAACCCGCATTGCCTAACATAAAAGTTCCGACTCTTATATTTTGGGGCAGTAAAGACACGGATACTCCCCTTTCCGACGGAAAAACCATGGAAAAACTTATCCCCGACAGCGGACTCATTGTTCTCGAAGGCGCCGGACACTATTCATACCTTGAAAAACTCGGTGAATTTTTGAGAGTATCGGATTATTTTATCAACGGATGAGGTTTGTGTTATGATATTAAAAATTATCTTGATCTTTATTGCGGCATCCGCCGCTTCAAGAGCACTCGGAGAATTACTGTTTTTGCAGCAAAACTCATATTTTAACTCGCACTATTTGAAATGGTGCTGCAAAAATTATAAACGCTACCTCTCCGTTTTTAATATTATCGCATTTATTCTTGCGATCGTTTCCGCCGTACTTTCAAATGCATATATCGCGCTCGCTTCGGGAGTATTTATTTTATTCGACGCTGTGATCCACGCTCCCTCAAAATCAAAGCAGAAAAAAGGCCTCGTATATACCGCCCGCGTAAAACGTTTATGCGTTACCGCGCTGATCCTGCTGGCATTATCCGTCTATTTCGACATGACCTATATTTTACTTGCAGCAGGTGTGTTTTCTTTTGCTTTCGTTTCACTTGCAAATATTTTGGTACGCCCTGTCGAGCTTATAATTTCCAACTATTACGTTAACGACGCAAAAAAAATAATACGTTCAAGTAAAGACCTGACAGTTATCGGCGTTACCGGAAGCTACGGAAAAACTTCCGTCAAATTTATGCTGGAAAAGCTTCTTGCTTCAAAATACAACGTACTCGTAACTCCGGAAAGCTACAATACTACTATGGGAGTAGTAAAAACCGTCCGAAATATGCTCAAACCCTACCATGAGATCTTCGTCTGCGAAATGGGCGCTAAAAACACCGGAGAAATCAAAGAAATCTGCGATATAGTAAATCCTTCCTACGGTGTTATCACGTCGATCGGACCGCAGCACCTCGAATCTTTTAAAACGATCGAAAATATAATCAACACCAAATTTGAACTTTGTGATTCTTTGCCGGAAAACGGCAAAATCTTTATCAATTTTGACAACGAATACTGCCGCAGCAAAAAATGCAACAAACAATCGGTCTCTTTCGGACTCACAAACGGTGCCGATTATACTGCGGAAAATATTTCTTATTCAACCCGCGGCGTTTCGTTTGACGTCGTCACAAAATCCGAACGTGTTCGGTTTTCATCGAAATTACTCGGAGAACACAACGTTTGCAACCTTATCTGTGCGATCGCGGTCGCAAATTCTCTCGGTATCTCTCTGCGCGATCTTACCGTTCCGGTACAGGAAGTCAAACCGGTAAAGCACCGTATGGAAATAATCAACAAGGGCAACGGCGTTATCGTAATAGACGACGCCTTCAATTCGAATCCGATCGGATCCAAAAACGCAGTCGAAACTCTCGGAAGTATGTCCGACGCGACAAGGATAGTGATAACTCCGGGAATGATCGAACTCGGAGAAATGGAAGCCGAACTGAACCGCCAATTCGGACACCATATCGCCGAAAACTGTGACTACGCCGTTCTCGTCGGTCCGACACAAACGAAACCTATCGCCGATGGTCTCGAAGATAAAAATTTCCCGAAAGAAAAAC
>JAGAEK010000077.1 GCA_017828835.1 Oscillospiraceae bacterium
GGTTGACCTTGAGAAATATCCTTCGGGATATCCTTTCGTGGAAAACAAATACGCCGGAAAAACTCTTAACATCTGGACGGGCGAGACCCGTAACGCCGCAAGCGAACCTATAATCGCCGAGTTTGAAAAAGGCACCGGCGCGAAAATCGAATTCACCGCCGTTCCCTATTCCGACGGCCTTTCCGCTTACGCGACCGCCATCATGGCCGGAACCGGTATCGATTTCTTCGCTCCCGACAACAGACAGTTCCCGACCTGGATCATCAAAAAGCTCATCGTTCCCGTATCGACGGTCCTCGATCTCAACGATTCGCTCTATCAGGACAGCGGTCTTTTGGTCAAAGGAACCTCTGATTTCTGGACCTTCAAGGGCGAGATCTACGGCTTCATGCCTTCCAAGTACACTTCCTGCGGATATCTGGTCTATAACAAAGCCCTGTTCGACGAAGCGGGACTCGAAGATCCTTATGAGCTCTGGAAAGAGGGCAAATGGGACTTCGACGCTTTGGAAAAAGCTGCCGCCGCTCTCACTTACGACTCCGATGACGACGGTATAATCGATAAATTCGGTCTTACCGGATACCTCGATTCTTATTGGATCGGCTGCGCCGGCGGAGACGCCAACTACGTCAGATGGGACGAAAACGGTAATCCGCAGTTCGCTCTTGACGACCCCGATATCCTTGAGTGCTTCGTTTTCGAACGTGAACTGCGCGACAAAGGTTACTATCACACCGAAATAACTCCCGTCGCCGATTTCTGTGAACAAACCGCTGCCATTTACGGCGGTATAATCGAATGGAACTCACAGGATTTCATCGATGAGATCGGTATCGATAACATCGGATACGTTCCCTTCCCCGCCTCTCCCTCGAACACAAGCGGTATCTCCAATTCGCTCATGCATTCCTCCGCTTACGCTATTCCTTCAAGCGTCAAGGAACCCGAACTGCTGAAAGAATGGATCGATTATAAAATGTTCTGGGTACGCGCAGACGCCGAAACCGACGAAGCTGCCAAGCTCCAAAAACATATCGACACTACTTACGGCGGAAACGAGGAATGGTATAACCTCAACAAAACTCTTCTCGATCATGTCTGGATCTCCAACGGTGCTTCCTTCGGACAGCTCGAAAATATCTGCACTCAGATCTATTGGAGCTCCTCAGACACCGTCTATAACCTCGCTCAAGCCGTCGCTCCCGCCGCTCAGGCAGAGATCGACGAAGTCTTCTTCGACATGACCGAAGAATGATCCGAGTTTCAATAACTTTACGGACTCGTTCCGTTTTATAGTTAAAATTTTTTGAAAGGATGCCAAAAAATGAAAAAAACACTTATCATCGTGCTTGCTTTGCTGATGCTGGTCTCAGTTTTCGCAGGATGCGGAAAACAGCCTCAGAATTCAAGCGGCTCCGGTGAAGTCGACCTTACGAAGTATCCTTCGGGATATCCTTTCGTGGAAAACAAATACGCCGGAGATAAGCTCTCTATCTGGACCGGTCAAACGCGTACCGCCAAAAACGAAGCTATGATCGCCGAGTTTGAAAAAGGTACCGGAGCCAAAATCGAATTTACCGCCGTTCCCTATACCGACGGTCTTTCCGCTTACGCGACCGCTATAATGGCCGGAACCGGTATCGATTTCTTCGCTCCCGACAACAGACAGTTCCCGTCCTGGGTGATCAAAAAGCTTATGGTCCCCGTATCGACCGTTCTTGACCTCAACGATCCTTTATATCAGGACAGCGGTCTGCTCGTAAAAGGTACGTCGGATTTCTTCACCTTCAAAGGCGAAGTCTACGGCTTTATGCCTTCCCGTTTCGTCAACTGCTCTTACATTGTCTATAACAAGGCTCTGTTCGACGAAGCCGGACTCGAAGATCCTTATGAGCTCTGGCAGCAAGGAAAATGGAACTTCGACGCTTTGGAAGAAGCCGCCGCCGCTCTGACTTATGACTCGGACGACGACGGAATCATCGATAGATTCGGTCTTACCGGATATATCGACATTTATTGGATCGGATGCGCCGGCGGAGACGCCAACTACGTCAGATGGGACAAAGAGGGCCGTCCGCAATTTGCTATCGACGATCCCGATATCCTTGAATGCTACGTCTTCTACCGCGAACTTCGCGACCAAGGTTATTACCACACCGAAATAACTCCCGCCGTCGATTTCTGTGAACAAACGGCAGCTATGTACGGCGGAATCGTCGAATGGGATTCGGCTAACTTCATAGAAGAACTCGGTGTCGAAAACATCGGCTACGTTCCCTTCCCTGCCTCTCCTTCGAACACAAGCGGTATTTCCAACGCTAAGATCCACTCATCCGCTTACGCTATCCCTTCGAGCGTTCATAACGCCGCTCTGCTGAAAGAATGGATCGACTACTCGATGTTCTGGACTCGTGCGGATGCAGAAGAAAATGATCCTAAAGAAGCCGCTATCAGAAAACGTATCGAAACTACTTACGGCGGAAACGAGGATTGGTATAACTTCAACCTGAAGCTCCTCGAACATACCTGGATCGACAACGGCGCTTCCTTCGGAGAGGTCGAGAATATCTGTAACAGCCAAGTTTTCTGGAGCTCAGAAGACTCTGTCTATAACCTCATTCAGGCAGTCGCTCCCGCCTGCCAGGCCGAGATCGACGAAGTATTCTACGATTTGACCGAAGAATAATTCAATTCCCAATAACCGGACGGACTCGTTCCGTCCGGTTGTTTTTTTTTGCGTATTTTTATTATTCCTTGACTAGATATTGCCGTTGTTATATAATATCTTTAATAATAAAAAGGAGTTAATAACTATGCTTACTATCGAACATTTGACAAAAAAATACGGTGATTTCAAGGCGGTGGACGACCTGTCACTGCATATATTGCCCGGAGAAATATACGGCTTTATCGGACATAACGGCGCCGGAAAGACCACGACACTCAAATCTATCGCCGGTATCCTCTCTTTCGACGAGGGCGACATCAAAATAAACGGCTTGTCCATAAAAACAAACCCGATCGAATGTAAAAAGCTTTTCGCTTACATCCCCGACAACCCCGACCTTTACGATTTTATGACCGGCGAAAAATATCTGAATTTTATCGCAGATATCTTTGAAGTAAGCGCCGCTTCACGCTCAGCGCTTATCAAAAAGTATGCCGATATCTTCGAAATGACGAACAGTCTCGGTAACCCCATTTCTTCCTATTCACACGGAATGAAACAAAAACTCGCCATAATCTCCGCCTGGATACACGACCCGAAACTTATAATCATGGACGAACCGTTCGTGGGGCTCGATCCGAAAGCTTCACATATACTCAAAGAAATGATGCGTGAGGTCTGCAACAACGGCGGCGCTATTTTCTTCTCTACCCACGTTCTCGAAGTCGCGGAAAAACTTTGTGACAAGATCGCAATAATCAAATCCGGAAAACTTATTCGCTCCGGCTCCATGGACGAAGTAAAAGGCGACGACTCCCTCGAAAACATTTTCCTTGAATTGGAGGAATAAAAATGATAAAAATACTGCTTAAAAAACAGTTCCTCGAAATGTTTAAAAGCTTTTTCTATAACCAGAAAACAAACGAAAAACGCTCCGCCGGCTCGGTCGCTTTATATATTTCTCTGTTTGTGTTTTCGACCGTTATCGTGCTCGGAGGTATGTTTACGGCTCTAGCTCTGCTGCTCTGTTCTTCTTTGGCAGCGATGGATCTCTCCTGGCTTTATTTTGCACTGTTTTCAATCATCGCAATACTTATCGGTATATTCGGAAGCGTTTTCAATACGTATTCCGGTCTCTACCTTTCAAAAGACAACGATCTGCTGCTCTCTATGCCGATACCGGTACACGCAATCATGATCTCCCGTTTGCTCGGCGTATACCTTATGGGGCTTATGTTTTCGGGAATAGTTATACTCCCCGCAGTAGCAGTATATTCGTTCGTTAAATTCTCCGTCTTGTCTTTAATCGGAGGAATTATTTTGATCTTCCTGATCTCGCTCATAGTGCTTATCCTATCCTGTCTTTTGGGCTGGGTAATTGCGAAAATCAGTCTGAAGCTCAAAAACAAAAGTTTTATCACCGTTATCATATCTTTGGCTTTTATCGCAGCTTACTATTTCGTATATTTCAAAGCGCAGACGATCATAAAGAATTTCCTGGAAAACGCCGTAACTTACGGCGAAAAAATAATGTCGGACGTATATCCTCTTTATATGTTCGGAAAAATCGGTACGGGCGACATACTTTCGATATTGATTTTTACCGCAGCCATCCTGCTGCTCTTTGCCGTTATGTGGTTCGTTCTCTCCCGCAGCTTTATCAAAATTTCAACCTCTTCTGCCGCTTCCGCAAATTCAAAATCGGGAGCCTTACGCAAAAAATCCGCCGCGCGTCAGAACAGTATATCAAAAGCGTTGCTGAAAAAAGAGTTTGCGAGATTTACTTCAAGTCCGAACTATATGCTGAACTGCGGACTCGCTTCGTTCCTTATTCCGATCCTGGGTATTTTTCTGATTATAAAAAAAGCCGATATTTCATACGCTTTCAACACTCTGTTCGTAAACTCCGCCGGTTTGAAAACCGCCGTTATATGTATCGCTTTGTGTCTGCTTGCAACAATGAACGATTCGGCCGCTCCCTCCGTCTCTCTTGAAGGAAAATCCATCTGGATATTACAGTCTTTGCCGATCGATCCCAAACTTCCTCTTATTGCAAAACTGCTTGTTCAGATACTCGTTACCGCTGTTCCTTTGGTCTTTTGTTCCGCTTGCGCCGCGTTCGCTTTTTCCGCCGACGCCGTAAGTATTTTGTTTATGATAATTATCCCGATAATTTTTGCCCTGCTCTCTTCCTGCTTCGGATTGTTCATCGGATTGAAAATGCCGAACCTGAATTGGACCAGCGAGATAACTCCGATAAAACAAAATATCGGTGTGTTGATCGCAATATTCGGCGGTGTCCTGTTCATCGGATTCATGTTCGTATTTTGCCTCATTCTCGTAAATATTATCGGTATGGCGGCGTGTTTGTCCGTTGTAGCCGTGATCATGCTTGCGCTGTCTTATCTGCTCTTACATTGGATCACGACCAAAGGCGCGAATATCTTTAAAAATCTATAACGATTTTTTAATAATGAAAGGGGTAAATTACTATGAAAATATCAGAGGATATCATTTATATCGGTGTCAACGATCATAAAATAGATCTGTTCGAGGGACAGTATAAAGTACCTCTCGGAATGGCCTACAATTCATACCTCATTATGGATAGTAAGATCGCCGTTATGGATACCGTCGACAAAAACTTCACCCATGAATGGCTGGACAACCTTGCCTCAAATTTAAACGGGAAAAATCCCGATTACCTTATCGTTCAGCATATGGAGCCCGACCATTCCGCGAATATCTTCAACTTCCTGAAGGCGTATCCGGACGCGACGGTCGTCGGCAACGCGAAGACGTTCGGGATGATCGACCAGTTCTTCGGCAAGAAGCCCGACAAGACGCTCGTCGTCGCGAACGGCGACCAGCTCGTCCTCGGAAAACA
>JAGAEK010000078.1 GCA_017828835.1 Oscillospiraceae bacterium
TCAGATTTTCACGATCAACGCCGATCGCGACATAATCTTGAAAAGCATAGTTTGCTCGGAGGCATGGCTGGCGGCTTTATACTCTACGTATCTCTCGGTCGCGTTTGTGATCGCACCAATTCTGACGTTTGGATTTTTCATGTCTTTTTTCAAGAACGCATCGGCATTTGCCGGGTATATATTCGGATATTTTCACGACGTGTACGTTTTTTCCGAACTGAATGAAAAGTCATTTTCGCTTGGAGCCGACATCAGAGAAAATCACAAACACGCCCTGATCATATATACGGACGTGTTTGAAAATAAAGACGATGTTTTAAACGAATTGGTAGAACGTGCACGGGAACTGCACGCGATATGCTTCAAAAAGGATATCCTCACCGTTAATTTTAAATTTCACAATGCAAAATCGCAGCTCGTTTTTTACACGATAAGCGACGACGAGTCGAAGAACATCGATCATTCGTTGAAATTGATCGATCTTTACAAATCGAGAAAAAACGTAAGATTATTCGTTTTCGCCACGAAAACCGATAGCGAGCTATTGCTGACCAAAGCCGATAAAGGATACATTAAAGTCCGCCGCGTAAACAAACTCCGATCGCTGATAAACGATTTGTTGTATGAACGCGGCACACAACTGTTTGAAAATGCCAAGAGCGTTGGTGGCGAAAAAAAGAAAATTTCGGCAATTATTGTCGGATTGGGCAAATACGGAACAGAGATGTTGAAGGCGCTCTCATGGTATTGCCAGATGGACGGGTACAGTATCGTGATAGACGCATTTGATTCCGACAAGCTGGCTCGCGATAAGTTTGAGGCGCTTGCACCGGAACTTATGTCCGACCATTATAACGGCGTATTGATACCGGGAGAAGCGGAATATACCATCAGGATCCACTCGGGATTTGACGTCGCGACGAAATCATTTGCGGATGAGCTCGCAAAACTTACCGACACGACGTACGTGCTCGTTTCGCTCGGCTCGGACGATATGAACATCAGAACGGCGGTAAATTTGAGAATGCTATTTGAGCGTATGAAAAAGTGTATGGAAACAAAACCCGTTATCCAAACCGTAATTTACAGCAAGGAAGAGAAAAATGCGCTGAACGGAATTACGAACTACAAGGGGCAACATTACGACATTGATTTCATAAGCGATATGTATTCCGAAACCGTAATAATGAATTCGGAATTGGAAGCGGCTGCCCTTCGTATCCATACGAACCATGAGAAAGACAAAAATGAAGAAGGATTCTGGAGATACGAGTATAATTACAATTCTTCCATAGCATCGGCAATACATATGAGAGCGCGCATAGCGTGCGGCATACCCGGAGCGGCAAAAAGAGAAGAAGAGTTGACGGACGAAGAGAGAAAAACGATCGAAAAGCTGGAGCATCGCAGATGGAACGCTTATATGCGATCTGAAGGTTATGTTTACAGTGGATCGCCAGACTCTGACAGCCGTAACGATCTTGCCAAAATGCACCACGACCTTACCGAGTATTCTTCGCTTTCCGAGGAGGAAAAAAGAAAAGACAGCAGGATCGGAACGAAATGATGAACTTTATTTTACAATGCCGGTTCGGATCACAGCGATTATTCTTTGAGCCGAAGCGGATGCGGGCATTGAAACTTTTCAAAAGGAGCATGATAATATGATCGAAATGAAAAACAGCGAACTTCTTGATAAAATAATCGAGTACGCGAAGTCGTGCGGAGAAAATGAAAATTCAACTTTTACCGCGGAAAAATATTTGATTTCCATCATTGAAGTCGTTTCAGGAACAACATCTATCAGTATAAATGATAAAGATAGGGAAAATTTTCTCAAGGTGTTGTCGGATAATCTTCCATATGATCGCGGGCTTGAAGAGATTAAAAAATCTTTGACTGAGTATATCAAAGAAAGAAAAGAATATTCGTATATAGATGGGCTATATATTCAACGGTGTATGTTCAAGGCAAAGGAAGCGGCCAAGAAAACCGGCATGGATCAATTGGATCCGATAATGCTTTTGACTTGTATTTTTGAAGAACCGAGCGAGTATATAAAATTACATGTTATGAATAACGGCAAGGGCAACGGTAAAGATGTCGGAAAAGTTACCGATGCGACAGGCACGCCGTTCGATAAAACGGAAGAATGGTCTGATAAAGGAACCGACAAAGAGCGCGCTGTAGGTCAGTGTGCCGCACAATCGTTAAAAAACGGATCCTACAATCCCAAGCTAACTGTTACCAAACTAACCGAAAAGGCAAAGAATATTTACGATAAACTCGTTGAATCGATCTTCGGTCAGGATTATGCCGTAAGCGTTTTCACTTCAGGGTATTTTCGGGCAGAAATTCTTTCGCTGACCGATAAAAAAAGGACTCGTCCGAGAGCTACATTCCTTTTTGCCGGGCCTCCTGGAGTCGGAAAAACTTTTTTGGCGGAAAAAGCAGCAGAGGTTTTGGGGCTTCCATATCAACGCTTTGATATGAGTGAGTATTCCGATCACGAGGCGAATATTGAATTCTGCGGGTCGGATCGTGTTTATAAAAACGGAAAAGAAGGGAACGTCACTTCTTTCGTTGCAAAAAATCCCAAATGTATAATTCTTTTCGATGAGATCGAAAAGGCAAACATCAACGTAATTCATCTTTTCCTTCAGATCCTTGACGCTGGCCGTATTCGTGATAATTTCACGGACGAAGAAGTGCCTTTTACCGATGCGATAATGATCTTTACGACGAACGCCGGCAAACAACTTTATGAGAATTCCGAAACGACCGATTTTTCCGGAGTTGCGCGAAAGGTTATTCTTAAAGCTTTGCAAAACGATGTTAACCCCAGCACGGGAACAACGTATCTCCCTGCGGCGATTTGCTCGCGCTTTGCTTCCGGAAACGTCGTTATGTTCAATTATATTACCGCTCACAGCTTGCGTGACATAGCCAAAAAAGAAGTCCTGAGACATTCTTCCAACTTCGAGAAGGAAGTGGGCATAAAAATCAAAATCGACGAACTCGTATATACGTCGCTGCTTTTTGCCGAAGGAGGATCGGCTGACGCGCGAACAATAAAAAGCAGAGCGGAGACATTTTTCGACGACGAATTGTTCGAACTTTTCCGTTTGCTTGATTCCGACAGCGTCAACACCGGGATAGAGGACCTTGAATCTATAGAAATCGGAGTCGATCTGCCGAAAGACGAAAAAGAGATTTGCGAACTGTTTGCGCGCAATGAGACTTTTGAAGTACTGCTGTTTGCATCGCAAAAACA
>JAGAEK010000079.1 GCA_017828835.1 Oscillospiraceae bacterium
ACCTTCGTCGAAGGTTAGAAATATATTTCCTTTTTCGTCAAGGATAAAATCGGCGGCGTAGTTTGAATATTTATTTTTAAAAATACGAGCGGACTCACTTTTTCCGTCGGGAGTTTTTCTTGTTCCGGATCCGAATGATACGGCTTTTGAATCAAGAGCGTCGATTTTGTTAAAATCGACGCTCATAGTTTCAATTCCGGAATCGGGAATATTTTCGGGAAGAGAAATATCCGGATCCGATAATTCAGGGACGGATATATCGGGCTCGGATATTGAAAGGTCCGGGTAGGAGCTTTCGTCGTCAGGAAATCCGGAACACGCCGCAAGCGACAAACATAAAGAAATTACGAAGAAACATAAAATCATTTTATAAAGTTTCATTTCAAACAAACCTCCTTTATAAAAAACATTGAATGACAGCTTTTTTATTTACGGGGCAAAAAAGCTTCTGAAATAGTATTCGCGAAAAAAGTTCAAAAATAATAACCGTGCAGAAGGTATTTTTTGTTATTGCGGATAAAGGAGTATTTTACAGATCGGTATTCAAAAAAATGTCAAAAATAAAAATATTGAGAAAAAATTAAAAAATCTCTTGCAATCTGGAAAGGTATATGATATTATGCAAATGTTACCGCCATTTTTGAAAGAGGTGAAAATCCAATGAAAGCAAATACACATCCGGATTATCAGCAGACAACTATAAAATGTGCTTGCGGAGCGGTTTGGGAGACAGGTTCCACGAAGAAGGATATCAAAGTCGAAATTTGTTCCAAATGTCATCCGTTCTTTACCGGAAGACAAAAACTCGTTGACACAGGTGGTCGCGTGGATAGATTCAAGAAGCGTTTCGGTATTGAATAATACTGCGGTTTCCGAAATTTCGGGGCGGGTGATTTTTCCCGCCCCTATTCGCTTTATAAAAAAATAAAAAAGGTGTGGCAGGATGGAATATAAAACTGTTCTTTTTCCGTCTGAAGCGGAGTTTACAGAGAAAAAATCAAGATTTATAGGAAGTCTTATGCCTGTTTGCAGCTGGGAGCAAGCCGAGGAAGAGATCAGAAAGGTGAAAAGCCGGCTGAAGGGGGCAAAACATTACGCCTACGCCTATGTTTTAAGAGAAGGCAACATAAAACGGTTCAGTGATGACGGTGAGCCGCAGGGTACGGCGGGAACGCCGATGCTTGAAATATTGGAGCGTTCGGGGCTTTACGACGTTCTTGTGGTGGGGACCAGATATTTCGGCGGGATACTGCTCGGAGTCGGAGGACTTGTCAGAGCATATTCACAATGTGCAAAAGACGCCGTCGGAGCGGCACAGACAGTTATCATGGAACCGTGCGCGGAAATTGAATTTGATACCGATTATAATATGTACGGCGGAATAAGCCGTATATTGCCGCAATATGAAGCTAAAATACTTGAGGAAAATTTCGGCAGCGTTATAAAGATCAGAGTTGTTATCAGAGAAAAAGATTACGAAAAATTTAAACTTGAACTTATTGAACTTTCTTCGGGCAGAATAGAACCGAAAATATTGAAAAAAATGTACGATTTTTTGAAAAAACAGCAGGAAAATACGAAAAAAACAAGTATATAATATATAGAGATATTTGAAAGGAATGCTGGGTATGCTTATAAGAGAACGGACTGAACAGATTGAAAGACTTATACTGTCGAAGTATGCCTGTAAAGCGGACAGTTGTGCTCCGCGCGATAAAGAAGAGGAAAAATGTCCGACAAGGACCGAATTCCAGAGAGACAGAGACAGAATAATACATAGTAAGGCGTTCAGAAGACTTTCACATAAAACGCAGGTGTTTTTAAGCCCTGAGGGGGACCATTACCGCACGAGACTCACGCATACTCTCGAAACGTCGCAGTTGGCGCGAACGATAGCGAGATCGCTGAGACTGAATGAAGATTTGACGGAAGCGATAGCTTTGGGCCACGATCTCGGACATACGCCGTTCGGACACGCGGGCGAAAGAGCGCTGAACGAATTATGTCCCGGCGGATATATACACGCGGAGCAGAGCGTGAGAATAGTTGAAAAAGTTGAAAACGGCGGCGAGGGACTCAATCTTACGAAAGAAGTAAGAAACGGTATAGAGAGACATACCGAAGGTGCCGCGGCAGATACGCTTGAGGGAAGAATAGTTCGCTATGCGGATAAGATCGCATACTGCAACCACGATATAGACGACGCGATAAGAGCGGGTGTTTTGAAGGTCCAGGATATACCCTGGGATATACAGTACCGGCTCGGAAGGACTACTTCAGAGAGAATAACGTCGCTTTCAAACGCTATCGTCGAGGCGAGTGTGGACAAGCCGGATATAGTTATGGAAAGCGGAATATATAAAACGTATCTCCATCTTAATGAATTTTTGTTTGAGGCGGTTTATACCAATCCCATTGCAAAATCGCAGGAAGCAAAAGCGGAAATGATGATAAAGATGCTTTATGAATATTTCTGCAAAAATCCCGAAATAATGCCGGAAGAATATAAAACCATAATGGAGCGCGACGGGAAAGAAAAAGCGGTATGCGATTATATTTCCGGAATGAGCGACAGATACGCGGTAAATATATTTAACGATATATTTATTCCGAAATCGTGGGCTTGACGGATTTTAGGGGGGCTTTGAATGATATCGGACGAGATCATAGAAGAGATAAAATATAAAAACGATATAGAAAGCGTGGTTTCGTCCTATGTTCAGGTCAAGAGAAGAGGAAGAAATCTCGTAGGGCTTTGTCCGTTTCATTCCGAAAAGACCGGCTCTTTTACGGTCTACCCCGACAGTCAGTCGTTTTATTGTTTCGGATGCGGCGTAGGCGGGGACGTAGTGACCTTTATAAGAAGGATCGAAAATCTTGAATATCCCGAAGCACTGAAACTTTTAGCCGAGCGTGCCGGAATAAAAATCGAGGAAAATTTTGACGACAAAACGGCGAAGCTGAAAATGAGGATACTCGAGATCAACAGGACGGCTGCGGCGTTTTATTATAAATGTCTGACGTCCGAGATCGGGAAAGAGTGTCTTCAATACTTGACCGGACGCGGACTTACGCCGAAAATCATAAGAAGGTTCGGACTCGGGTATGCGCCGGATTCTTGGGACGCACTGCTTTCCGAGTTGAGAAACAAGGGTTTTGACGACAAAGAGATATATGAATCCGGAGTCGTTTCGAGAAGCAAAAACGGAAGATTATATGACGCATACAGAAACAAAGCTATGTTCCCGATAATAGATCTGAGAGGAAATATAATCGGGTTCGGAGCGAGAAGGCTGAGCGGAGACGGCCCGAAATATATAAATTCGCCGGATACGATCGCGTTCAAAAAAAGCAGGAATCTTTTTGCGCTTAATTTCGCGAAAAATGACAAATCCGGTAATATTATCCTGGTTGAAGGGTATATGGATGCGATATCTCTCCATCAGGCAGGGTTCGAGAATACGGTCGCGACGCTCGGGACCGCGCTGACTTCGGAACAGGCGAGGATAATTTCACAGTACGCTAAAAGTGTGGTCGTGTCTTACGATTCGGATGAGGCGGGTATAAAGGCGGCGAGAAGGGCGATACCTCTGCTCGATGCCGCGGGATTAAACGTGAAAACGCTGAGGATCCA
>JAGAEK010000080.1 GCA_017828835.1 Oscillospiraceae bacterium
CGCTCACGACACGCGCGACTGGGATTTTGCAAAAGCCTTTGATCTTCCGATCATAGAAGTCGTCGCGGGCGGTAACGTGGAGGAAGCGGCATATACGGACGTCGCCGACGGTATCATGGTCAATTCCGATTTCCTCAACGGGATGCGCGTCGCTGACGCCAAAGAATCTATCGCGAAGTGGCTCGAGGAGAAGGGACTAGGGAAGAAGAAAACGAACTACAAGCTCCGCCACAGGGTGTTATCACGCCAGCGCGATTGGGGCGATCCGGTTCCTATGGTGTACTGCGAAAAATGCGGATGGGTCCCGCTGCCGGAGAGCGAGCTTCCACTTCGTCTCCCGGACGTCAAGGACTACGAACCGACCGACACCGGGGAATCTCCTCTTTCAAAGATTACCGATTGGGTCAATACGACCTGTCCGAAGTGTGGCGCGCCCGCAAAACGGGAGACAGATACGATGCCTAACTGGGCAGGGTCTTCGTGGGACTTCTTACGCTACTGTGATCCGAATAAGCTGAACGAACTCGCTTCTAAAGAAGCGCTCGATTACTGGATGCCGGTAGACTGGTATAACGGCGGAATGGAGCACGTCACGCTTCATCTGCTTTATTCGCGCTTCTGGGCTAAGTTCCTTTATGACATCGGCGTACTGAAGTACCCCGAGCCGTATCTGAAGCGTACCGCTCACGGAATGATCCTCGGCACAGACGGACAGAAGATGTCGAAATCCCGCGGCAACGTCATCAATCCCGACGACGTTATCAAGGAATACGGCACAGATACATTGCGTCTTTATGAGATGTTCATCGGCGATTTCGAGAAATCGGCGCCATGGTCTACTTCCGCGATCCGCGGGTGTAAGAGATTCCTTGAAAGAGTAGCCGGTCTAACCGACATTGTCTCCGGAAACGGGGTTACCGATGCCCTGGATGTTTCATTCCACAAGACGATTAAGAAAGTAACTCTTGACATCGAGGAAATGAAGTTCAATACAGCGATCGCCGCTATGATGTCTCTTATCAACGAGATCTATGATCACGGATCATTGACCGTAGACGAGCTCAAGATATTCGTTCTCATTCTTTGTCCGTTCGCGCCGCATCTTTGCGAAGAGATTTGGGAACAGCTCGGCGAGGCTCCGTTTGCATCGCTTGCTAAGTGGCCTGAGTACGACGATGCTAAGACTGTCGAAAACACAATCGAAATCGCCGTCCAGATCTGCGGGAAGGTGCGTTCTACGATTACTATCGCCGTAGATGCTGACAAGGATACCGCCCTCGCTGCTGCGAAAGCCGACGAAAAGATCATAGCTGCGTTGGAAGGGAAATCGATCCTCAAAGAGATCTATGTTCCCGGGAAGATTCTGAATATTGTAGCAAAATAATTCCGAAAAGTATTGACAAACAGATGTGTGTTATAGTATAATACACAAGATTCCAAATGTGTTTTGCCGCGCGAAGGGAGGGAATTTGTAAATGGCAGAGATTCGTGTTAAAGAAGGCGAGAGCCTCGACAGCGCGCTTCGCAGATTCAAGCGTCAGTGTCAAAAGTCGGGTATCCAGGCCGAACTTCGCAAGAGAGAGTGCTACGAGAAACCGAGCGTTAAGCGCAAGAAAAAATCCGAAGCTGCGAGAAAACGCAAGTATAAGTAATCGAAAAATGATCGGAGTTTTCTCCGATCATTTTTATATGTTAATAGCATTCTTAATTCCTACAAACGTATGAAAATAGCAGAGCTTCATCCGGCTGGGATCAAACTCTGCTTTTGGCTGGGATAGCAGGACTCGAACCTACAACGACAGAGTCAAAGTCTGTTGTGTTGCCGTTACACCATATCCCAATCTGACTTTGCTATTATATCATAACGCCGATTATCTGTCAACTGTTTGTATGTCATTTGATAATGATGAAAAACTAAAGGATACTTTTAATAAATTATTCTTGTATTAAAAACGTAAAGATGATATAATAAAAGAAATTGAGACAATGAGTTCAATGAAAGGAAATGAAATGGGACTTTATAATAAGATTTTCGGCACATACAGCGAGCGTCAGATCAAGAAACAAATGAACGTTATCAACCTTATCGAAGACTTAGCTGAAGAATATAAAAAGCTGAGCGATGCCGAGATGAGAGCGAGGACTGATAAATTCAGAAATGAGCTTTCAAACGGAAAAACACTTGACGATATTCTGCCTGACGCTTTCGCTCTCACGAGAGAAGCCGCGGATCGAGTGATAGGGAAGCGACCGTTCAAAGTGCAGCTTATCGGTGGGTTATTGCTCCATCAGGGAAGAGTAACCGAAATGAAAACAGGTGAAGGAAAAACGCTTGTTGCCGTTCTTCCTTCTTATTTGAACGCTCTTGCTGATAAAGGAGTCCATGTTGTCACTGTCAACGAATATCTTGCACGTGTTGGCGCTGAAGAGATGGGACGAATCCACGAGTATCTCGGACTGACTACCGGTCTCGTAATACATGATCAGTCTCGCTCTCAAAAACAAAACGCATATAGGTGCGACGTAACATACGGAACGAATAATGAGTTCGGCTTCGATTATCTACGTGACAATATGGTTACTTATAAAGAGAATCTCGTTCAGCGAGGGCACAATTTTGCAATCGTTGACGAGCGTATTTTGGAGCAGATGCA
>JAGAEK010000081.1 GCA_017828835.1 Oscillospiraceae bacterium
AAAAAAATAAAAATAGGTCTTGATTTTTAAAATTATTAGAGTACAATATATTTAGCACTCAAAGAGTTCAAGTGCTAAAAATAAAATATTTTAATAAATTGTATTGGAGGAAATAACATGAAAATTAAACCTCTTGCCGACAGAGTAGTCATTAAGATGGTAGAAGCAGAAGAGACTACGAAGAGCGGAATAATTCTCGCAGGTTCAGCCAAAGAAAAACCTCAGGTTGCCGAAGTTATAGCGGTAGGTCCCGGAGGAATGGTTGACGGTAAAGAAGTTACTATGTACGTAAAACCGGGAGATAAAGTTTTGATGAGTAAATACGCCGGAACCGAAGTAAAAGTGGATTCCGAACAGTACACGATACTGCGTCAGAACGATATTCTTGCGATTGTTGAATAATTTTTAAAGGAGACAGATATTATGGCAAAGATCATTGCTTACGGCGAAGAAGCAAGAAAAGCTCTTCAGGTCGGTATAGATAAACTCAGCGATACCGTCAAGATCACACTCGGTCCGAAGGGACGCAACGTTGTGCTTGACAAAAAATTCGGCGCACCGCTTATCACGAACGACGGTGTAACGATAGCAAAAGAAATCGAGCTGCCCGATCCTTTTGAGAATATGGGTGCTCAGCTTGTTAAAGAAGTTGCGACAAAGACGAACGATGCCGCCGGTGACGGTACTACGACGGCAACTGTTCTTGCTCAGGCTTTGGTAAGAGAAGGAATGAAAAACGTAACGGCCGGAGCTAATCCGATGATCGTCAAAAAAGGAATCTCGAAAGCGGTAGATGCTGCTGTTGAAGCGGTAATCGCGAATTCAAAGAAAGTCGGAAGCTCTGCCGATATAGCGAGAGTTGCGACGGTTTCCGCGAGCGACGAATTTATCGGAAAGCTTATAGCAGAAGCTATGGATAAGGTTTCCGCTGACGGCGTTATCACGATCGAAGAATCCAAGACCGCCGAAACGTATTCCGAAGTCGTTGAAGGAATGCAGTTCGACAGAGGATATATAACTCCTTATATGGTAACTGATACCGATAAGATGGAAGCGGTCATCGACGACGCTTATATCCTTATTACAGACAAGAAGATATCCAATATCCAGGAAATACTCCCGTTGCTTGAACAAATAGTACAGGCGGGCAAAAAGCTGCTCATAATCGCGGAAGACGTCGAAGGCGAAGCTCTTTCGACTATCATCGTCAACAAACTGCGCGGTACCTTTGTTTGCGTAGCGGTCAAGGCGCCCGGCTTCGGTGACAGAAGAAAAGAAATGCTCAGAGATATCGCGATACTCACCGGCGGTGAAGTTATAAGCGAAGAACTCGGCCTTGAACTTAAAGATACAAAGATCAATCAGCTCGGACGTGCGCGTCAGGTAAAAGTACAGAAAGAAACGACGGTCATCGTTGAAGGTGCCGGAAACAAAGCGGACATTAAAGCGAGAGTCGGACAGATCAGAGCTCAGATCGAGACCACTACTTCTGATTTTGACAGAGAAAAGCTTCAGGAACGCCTTGCAAAATTGGCCGGCGGCGTAGCCGTTATCAAAGTCGGCGCGGCTACCGAAGTTGAGATGAAGGAAAAGAAACTCCGTATCGAAGACGCTCTTGCCGCAACTAAAGCTGCGGTCGAAGAGGGAATCGTAGCGGGAGGCGGAGTTGCTTTGATCAATGCGATACCCGCTGTCGAAAAATTGGTAGCGACAGTTGAAGGCGACGAAAAGACCGGTGTGAAGATAGTTCTTAAAGCGCTTGAAGAACCTATCCGTCAAATTTCGTTGAATGCCGGAGTCGACGGTTCCGTTATCATAGATAAGATAAAGAGATCCAAGAAGATCGGCTACGGATATGACGCTTATGCCGAAGACTTCTGCGATATGATCTCCCGCGGAATAGTCGATCCTACGAAAGTTTGCAGAAGCGCGCTGCAAAATGCCGCGTCTGTGGCGTCGATGGTACTCACGACGGAATCTTTGGTTGCGGATAAACCTGCTGAAAACAATGCCGCAGCACCTGCTCCCGGTATGGGAGATATGGGCGGAATGTATTGATAATACGTTTGCCGAAGAGTTTGAAAAGGGAAAAGCCGATACCGGCTTTTCCCTTTGTTTTTTTACCGCTTTACTTTAAAATAAAAATAATATATAATATAAAAAATATATACGACGTCCGGAAGAGGGATGAAAAGGTGAGTTTAATACTCAGAAAAGCTGAAAAAAAAGATGCGGACGAAATAGCGAAAATCGAGGCTGAGAGATTTTCAAAGCCCTGGAGCAAAGCGTCTGTTCTGAGCGAGATAGAAAATCCGTCCTCAGTGGTGATATGCGCTGAGACCGACGGCGAAATAGTCGGATACGGCGGATTACAAACAGTTTTGGACGAGGGGTATATAACCAATATCGCGGTCAGAAAGAAAAACGAGAGAAAAGGTATAGCGAGTGCGATAGTTGAAGCGATCATCGGATCGGCAAAAGAGAGGAAACTTTCGTTTGTTTCTCTTGAGGTCAGGGAAAGTAATTTTGCCGCGCAGGGTCTTTATTTGAAATACGGCTTTGAGATAGTCGGAAAGAGAACGAATTTTTATGAAAAGCCGGCAGAGGACGCCTTGATAATGACTAAAAATTTGTAATGACGATCAGATAATAACGTTTTTGGAGGAAAACAGCGGGATATGAGAATACTTGCGATAGAAAGTTCGTGTGATGAAACTGCGGCGGCAGTCGTTGAAAACGGAAGAAAAATAATATCGAACGTGGTAAATTCGCAGATAGCAGAACACGCAAAATACGGAGGGGTAGTACCGGAAATAGCGTCAAGAAGACACATAGAAAACATTGTCGGTGTCGTTGATACTGCGCTTTGCAGGGCGGATATGACGATGAAAGACGTGGATGCGATAGCGGTGACGTATGCTCCGGGACTTATAGGCGCGCTGCTTGTCGGGGTTAATTTTGCAAAAGGAGCGGCGATGGCGTCAGGTAAGCCGATTATCCCCGTGCATCATCTCAGAGGGCATATTGCGGCGAATTATCTTGTTGAGGAGCATTCCGATCTTGAGCCGCCGTTCCTTGCGCTTGTCGTATCCGGCGGACATACGCATATCATAAAGGTCAAAAATTATACCGATTTTGAAGTTATCGGCAGAACGCGGGACGACGCGGCGGGAGAAGCGTTTGACAAAGCGGCAAGAGCGATGGGATTTCCTTATCCGGGAGGAGCAAACCTTGAAAAAGCGGCAATGGAAGGGAAAAAGGGAAAGTATAGGCTGCCGCGTCCGCAAGTTAACGGAAGCGAGTTGGATTTTAGTTTTTCCGGGCTTAAGACCGCAGTCGTGAATATTATCCACAGAGCAAATCAAGTCGGCGGGAAGATCGATATACCGGCGCTTGCAGCGGAATTTGAAGATGCCGCGACGGAAATGATAGAGTCCCGTATAAGGATAGCGATAGAAATTACGGGAGAGAAAAGGGTCGTTGCGGCTGGAGGAGTGGCGGCGAACGGAATATTGAGGAAACGGCTTGAAAACGTTTGCAGAGAAACCGGAAGAAGATTATATATTCCGCCCGTCTCGCTTTGCGGAGATAATGCGGCTATGATAGGCGCGCAGGGTTTTTACGAATTTGAAGCCGGAGTAAGGGCGGATATGTCGCTGAACGCTTATGCGACTATGGACATAGGAAATATTTATTTGTGAGTTGAGAAAAGATAAAAAATGTTGATATTCAACGCAATTTGCGATATAATATATTTTCAGTAATATGCTGGTTCAGAAAGGCCGTGGATTTAAGTGAGAAAAGAACTTGATAAAGTGTATGATCCGAAAGCCGTTGAAGACAGAATATATAAGTTTTGGCTCGACGGCGGGTATTTTCATGCAAAAGTCAACAATGATAAAAGACCTTATACTATAGTTATGCCGCCCCCGAATATTACGGGACAGCTTCATATGGGACACGCTCTTGACAATACTATTCAGGATGCGTTGATAAGATATAAAAGAATGCAGGGTTTCGAGACTCTTTGGCTGCCCGGAACAGATCATGCCTCGATCGCAACAGAGGTTAAAATCGTTGCGGCAATGAAAGAAGAGGGAATATCGAAGGAAGATATAGGAAGAGAAAAATTCCTTGAAAGAGCCTGGGCATGGAGAGAAAAATACGGCGGGAAAATAATACAGCAGCTGAAAAAAATAGGTTCTTCCTGCGACTGGGAAAGAGAAAGATTTACGCTTGACAAGGGCTGCAGCAAGGCAGTACGCGAAGTCTTTGTCAGGATGTATGAAAAGGGACTTATATACAAAGGCGACAGAATAATAAACTGGTGTCCGGAATGCGGAACGTCTATTTCCGATGCCGAAGTCGAATATACCGAGCAGGACGGTTATTTCTGGCATATCAGATACCCGATGACCGATAAGAGCGGATATCTTGAGATAGCGACGACACGTCCGGAAACTCTGCTCGGAGATACTGCGATCGCGGTACATCCGTCGGACGAAAGATATAAATCGATAGTCGGAAAAACGGTAATATTACCTCTTGTCGGAAGAGAGATTCCGATCATCGCGGATGCTTACGTTGAAAAAGATTTCGGAACGGGTGCGGTCAAGATAACTCCCGCGCACGATCCGAACGACTTTGAAGTCGGACTCAGACACGACCTGCCGGTGATCGACATTATGAACGATGATGCGACGATCAATGAAAACGGCGGAAAATATGCGGGAATGGACAGATATGCCGCGAGAAAAGCGATAGTAGCCGACCTCGAAGAGCAGGGATTCATTGTAAAAATCGAGAAACATAAACATAATGTCGGTGAATGCTACAGATGCAAAACCACCGTTGAACCGAGAGTTTCGAAACAGTGGTTCGTCAAGATGAAA
>JAGAEK010000082.1 GCA_017828835.1 Oscillospiraceae bacterium
ACGTTGCGGCGGCGGTCAGAGCATTGAAGAGCGAAATAGCTGACGGTGATGACAGAAAAGAAAATTTTGAGATATTGTCGAAGGTATTTTCAAGAAGCGGGTTTACGGATGGATATTTTACCGGTAAGACCGGAGAAGATATGTTCGGAGTGAGAACGAAAGAAGACGCGGCAGAGCCGGCTCTGCTCAGAAGCATACACGCGTTTTATGCGCGTCAGCCGAAAAATATCGCGTTATCGGCACAGGCTGAGTTTTTGCAAGGAAAAAAATTGAAGATAGCGGTGTCTGACGGAAATTTTGAAGCTGTAAAGTTTGGAAACGTCCCTCAAAAAGCGGAAACAGCTGAGATATCAAAAGAAGATATTTTGAACGTGTTGAAAAAAACAGGAGATACGCCGTTTTACCTTGAAAACGTTAAAATAGAATGTGGGCGGGGGCTTTTTATGCCTCTAGGCGAAATAAATGCGGTCAGGAGAGAAGCGCAGGAGGACCTTTTAAAGCTGAGGACGGAAGCCGTAAGTAAAAAATATGATTTTGACGGAAAAGTATTTGATAAATTTATTGGAAAAGGTGTAATAAGGACAGAGTGCTTTGCAAAAGAAATTCCTATGGTAGGGAAGTTTGAAAAAGCGGAACAGATTTCGGAATATGCCGAAAATGTTTTGAAAAGGATATGTATTCCGGTCAAAGAATTGAAAAACATAAAAATCAAAGACGGGAAAAAAGTATGTGCGATATTATCGAGATTTGCGGATGAAGCGGGACAGTACGATGCTGAGCTTGACGAAGTCCGAAAATACGGTATAAACTGTGTTGAATGCGGAAATATCGGCGCCGTTTACGCCGCAAAAAGAAGAGATTTTGAAATTATGCTGGGGTTCGGAATGAACGTAGCCAACAGCGCGGCGGTTGATTTTTGGAGCAGAGAAGGAGTAAGAGAAGCGGAGATTTCGTTTGAGTGCGCCGCGAGGGATATCAAAAAAATCTATTCGGATATACCTATCGGAACAGCGGTTTACGGAAGACTTCCGCTGATGATAAGCAAGAACTGTCCGGTAAAAGCGGAGATCGGCTGCGGAGCGTGCGGAAAAAACGGGACGTTGAAAGACAGGACGGGAGCGGAGTTTAAGGTTTTGTGCGGCGGCGGATACGTCCGGATATTGAACAGTGTTCCGCTTTATCTCGCCGATAAACCTATACCGAAAACCGATTTCGTATCGCTTTATTTTACGGTCGAAAACAGAGACGAATGTGATGAGATAATCAGAAAATATATAAATTCTGAGAAAAGCGGCGAAAATATTACAAGGGGGATGTATTTCAGAAATGTTAAGTAACGTAAAGATCAAGCTCATGAGAGACGGAGCTAAATCACCGGTCAGAATGACAGACGGGAGCGTAGGATACGATCTGTTTGCTTCGGTTGAAGAAGAAATCATAAACCCCGGAGAAACGAAACTGATACCGGCAGGCTTTGCGATGGAGCTTCCGAGAGGAATGGGAGCGTTTATCTTTGCAAGAAGCGGACTCGGAATAAAACGCGGGATAGTACCGGCAAACTGTGTCGGAGTCATAGACAGCGATTATCGCGGAGAAGTTAAGGTCGGGCTGAGAAATTATTCCTCCGAACCGTTTACTGTAGCAAAAGGTGAGAGAATAGCGCAGATGGTCATAATACCGGTCGAGACTCCGGAGCTTTGTGTCGTTGAAGAATTGAGCGATACGTTGAGAGCGGACGGAGGATTCGGCTCGAGCGGGAACAAATGATTGGAGAGGAATTCAAATGAGCGTTGTAAATCCATACGGCAAAAGAAAATGTCAGTGCTGCGGGTTTTATACAATGAAAGGTATCGGAAACGGGAATTTTGAAAGGTGTCCGGTCTGTTTTTGGGAGGATGATCCGATACAGTCGGCGAACCCAAATTACAGCGAGGGCTCAAATTGTATAGCACTGACAAAGGCGCGTATTAATTTTTTGAAATACGGAGCGATCAAACAAGAATTGGCGGATAAAACGAGAAAGCCGAACGATGATGAAAAATCGTTTTGAAAAAATAAAAAGACTTCACAAAATAATGTGAAGTCTTTTATCTTTGCAAAAATATTTAAACTCTGAAAAGAAGGTCGGTATACGTCGGGAAAGGCCAGGTCGATTTGTCGGTAATAGTCTCCGCGCGGTCCGCAACGGTACGGATGGCGTTCATGAACGGACGCAATTCGTTTTGGGCGTATATCGCAGCGTCGTGTGAAGAATTCAGAGTACCGATATGAGAGATCATATCGCAAAGTTTTTCGGAATCTTTATAAAGCTCGCTGATATATTCCGAAAGCTGCGACGCGATAGATCTGATCTCGGAGTTATCGATACCGGCTGTTTTCATATCGTTATAGCTGTCGGAGATTTTGCCTGCAAATTTTATCAAAGCGGGAAGAATCTGACGCTTGAGCATTTCAGACATTACTGAAGCTTCGATCGTGATCACTTTGACGTAATTATCGAGCAGGATTTCGTGTCTCGCGATACATTCGCTTTCTGAGAAAATGTTGTTGTCTTTAAACAGTTTTAGATTTTTCTCTTTAACGAGAGAATCGAATGCGTCGACAGAACCGGAAATATTAGGCAATCCGCGTTTTTTGGCTTCTTCGACCCATTCTTTCGAATAGTTGTTGCCGTTAAAAATAATGGCTCCGTGTTCACTTATGGTCTTATGAACGATAGAGTATACGGCGCTTTGAAGGTCCGAAGCGTTTGTCAGTATAGGTTCAAATTCTTTCAGGACCTGAGTTACGGCAGTGTTGAGAATGACGTTTGCAAAAGCGCTCGACTGAGATGAACCGAGCATACGGAACTCAAAACGGTTACCGGTAAAAGCGAGAGGCGAGGTACGGTTGCGGTCGGAGTCATCCTGAGGTAACGAGGGAAGTATGTCGACTCCGGTTTTCAGATAATTTTTGCTGCTTGAGGTACAGTTGTGACCTTCCGCAATATCTTTAAGTACGTTATAGAGTGAATTTCCGAGATTTATCGAAATTATCGCGGGAGGGGCTTCGTATCCGCCGAGGCGCAGATCGTTTCCCGGACAGGAAGCGGAGGCACGGATCAGATCAGAATATTCATGTACCGCGGTAATAAAAGCACAAAGAAAAACAAGAAATTGATAATTGGTGGCGGGGTTTGCGGACGGACTGAAGAGGTTCTTCCCGTCGTCTGAATTAAGCGACCAGTTGTCGTGTTTTCCGGAGCCGTTCACGTATTCGAAAGGCTTTTCGTGGAGCAGACAGGCGAGCCCGTGCTGCTTTGCGATTATACGCATTTCCTCCATTGTCAGTTGGTTGTGGTCACCGGCGATATTTGCGGAGGAGAAAAGCGCGGCGAATTCATGCTGGGCAGGAGCAGCTTCGTTGTGTTTCGTTTGGCAGAAAATACCGAACTCCCAAAGGGCGCGATCCAGATCCTTCATGAAATCGGCTACTTTTAAGCGTATTCTGCCGCAATAATGGTCGTCAAGCTCCTGACCTTTCGGGGGCTTGGCACCGAAAAGAGTGCGGCCGCAAATTTTAAGGTCGAGGCGGCTTTCATAAAGAGAACGGTCGATGAGGAAATATTCCTGTTCGAGTCCCGCCATTTGAGTAACTCTTTTAACTTTGTCGTTTCCGAAAATACGGAGGATCTTGATAGCTTGCTCGGAAACTGCCTGCATAGACCGCAGAAGAGGAGTTTTTTCATCAAGAGATTCTCCGGTATAGGAACAAAAAGCGGTCGGGATATATAAAGTGCCGTCGCGTACGAACGCAGGGGAGGTCGGATCCCAGGCGGTATAGCCGCGGGCTTCGAAGGTAGCTCTTAAGCCGCCGGAAGGGAACGATGAAGCGTCCGGTTCGCCGCGTACGAGAGATTTTCCGGAAAAAGACATGATCGCGTTGCCGTTTTTATCGGGTACGGCAAAAGCATCGTGTTTTCCGGCGGTCACGTTCGTCATGGGTTGGAACCAGTGAGTATAGTGAGTGGCACCCATCTCGATCGCCCAATCTTTCATACAAGAAGCGATCGACTCCGCAAGATTAGGATCAAGAGAAAGCCCGAGATTTTTGGTTTTTTCAAGAGATAAATATACTTCCCGGGGCAGACGCTGGCGCATAACGTTATCGTTGAAAACTTTGCTTCCGAATATTTCAGGTACTGACATAAGTAACACCGAATTTATCTTTAGCTTATAAAGATAAAATATCCTTTCTGAAAATATGGTCTTCAAAAGAAGATAAAAACGCCGGAATAGCCGATAATTCTTAATATATAGTAACATTTCAGACATGAAAAATCAATATCAATTTGGAAAAAGAACTTTGCAAAAAATAAAACCGAAAAAAATCTGCGTTGTTGACGAAAAAATACAAAAGTGGTAGAATATAGAGAGGTTTATTTAAGAAAGGAAGATATTAAATGAAAATAGAGACAAAATGCTTACATTCGGGATATACTCCTAAAAACGGAGAATGCAGGAATATGCCGATATATCAGAGTTCAACATATAGATACGACTCACCTGAACACATAGGAAAACTTTTCGATCTTGCGGTCGAGGGACATATGTATTCAAGGATATCTAACCCTACCGTTGCGATGGTTGAGGCGAAGATAGCGGATCTTGAAGGCGGTATCGGAGCGCTGTGTACGACGTCGGGACAGGCGGCGAGTATGATCTCGGTAATGAACATAGCGAAAGCGGGAGACAACATAGTTGCTTCGTCTGAAATTTACGGAGGTACGATAAATCTTTTTGCCGTAACGATGAAAAAGTTGGGCATAGAGGTAACGTTCGTCAATCCGGAGGCTTCTTTGAAAGAACTTCAGAAGAGTATCAAGAAAAACACCAGACTTGTTTTCGGAGAAACGATAGCCAATCCGTCCATATCCGTGTTGGATATTGAAAAATTCGCAAAGCTTGCACACGACAATGATATACCGTTGATAGTGGACAACACCTTTGCGACGCCTGTGCTTTGCAGACCTTTTGAATACGGTGCTGATATAGTTATACATTCGACGACGAAATATATGGACGGCCATGCGCTTCAGATAGGCGGAGTTATCGTCGATTCGGGAAAATTTAACTGGAAAAACGGAAAATATCCCGAGCTTACAGAGCCGGATCCGTCGTATCACGGACTTTCATATACGGAATCGTTCGGCGATCTTGCATATATAACGAAGGCAAGGGTGCAGCTGATGAGAGATATCGGAGCATACCCTCAGGCAATAAATGCGTTTTTGCTTAATATGGGTCTTGAAACGCTTGCGGTAAGAATGGAAAGATATTGTTCGAACGCTGAAAAGGTCGCGGACTTTTTGAGCAAGAGCGATAAAATCGAATTTGTGAACTATCCGACGGTTAAAGGAAATAAATACGGCAAATTGGCGAAGAAATATTTAAGCAAAGGCTGCAGCGGGGTTATTTCTTTTTCGATCAAAGGAGACAGATCTAACGCAGTGAGATTTATGAATTCGTTGAAATTGGCGTCGAACGAAGTACACGTTGCCGATATACGGACGTGTGTGCTGCATCCTGCGAGTGCGACGCACCGTCAATTAACGGACGAGCAGCTTATTGCGGCGGGAATAACTCCCGGACTTATCAGATTTTCGGTAGGACTTGAAAACGTCGACGACATATTGGAAGATATCGAACAGGCGCTTGCAAACGTTTAAGGTTTGAATATTTTCGGAAGCTGATTTGAAATCGAATAAATATTTTGCGATATTCGGTCGACAATATAGATAAGCTTTTAAATGGGAGGATATCGGGCCTTGCTGAACGTTTCGGTTATAATACCGGCTTATAATCCGGACGGAGAACTTCTTCGGGTGATTAATGAGCTTAAGAAAAAAGGATTCAGCAGAATAATCATAATTGATGACGGAAGTCTTGCGGAATACCGGCATATTTTTCAGGATATAGAAAAGACGGAGTGCTGTATTGTTTTGAGACACAGTTCGAGTTTGGGAAGAGGACGTGCGCTGAAAACTGCATTTAACTACGTTTTGGAAAACTGCGGCGACGATATGGGAGTCGTGACGTCGGACGCGGCGGGAAACTACGGCATAAATGATATAATCAGATGTGTGGAAAGTTTTGAAAATAGCCCGGAAAATCTTGTGCTTGGCGTAAGAGATTTTAATAATTGCGGTATGCCGAGGAAAAATCGTTTTGGAAATAAAACGACCGCATGGATCTTGAAATATTTTTGCGGAGTCAAAGTATCCGATGCTCAAACGGCGTTGAGGGTAATACCGATATGGTTTGTCAAAGAATTGATGACGGTATCGGGAGAACGATTTGATTTCGAGACTAATATGCTGCTCAAAGCGGAAAAGCTGAAAGTTACAGTAAACGAGATCCAGCTCGAAGAATACAGATACAGCGACCGTGTCGGAAACGCTTATTATGACAGTGCGCTTGACTCTTTGAAGGTATTCGGCGTCATAATGAAATATATCTCATCGTCGTTGGCTTGTTCCGTTGTGGACATAGCGCTGTTTTGGGTGTTGAATATAGTATTCAACAAACTTGATTCCGAAATCAGACTGTTTTGGTCAACGGCAATAGCAAGAAGCGTGTCGTTGGTTTTGAATTTTTTAATAAACAGAAATATAGTGTTTATGTCCGGAGCAAATACCGGAGAGGCGGCGAAAAGATATTTTATAATGAGTATAGTGAAAATGATGCTGTCCTACGGCGGAACGTATTTGCTGACTTTGCTTTTGAAGATACCGGAAACCGTTTCAAAGATATTGATAGACGGTACGCTTGGGATCATGAGCTTTAAGGTTCAAAAAGAATGGGTGTTTAAAAAAAGCAACTGACAATATTTTTCGCATAATTTTATTGATTTTTCTTTAATTTTTACCGCTTTAGGCCAAGATAAAGTCGATAATAATAAAAAAATGAATTATTTTTAAAAAAACTTGCAAAAGCGGGAAAAAGGTATTAGAATATATCAAGGGCTTTAAATAGAGAAAATGTAAAGGTGAAAACGGTTATGAAGAAATATTCCGAAATGAGCTCTCTTGAGAAAAAAAATGAACTTGAGAGCCTTAGATCAGAGTATGAGAAATGGGTCAAAAAGGGATTAAAACTTAATATGGCAAGAGGGAAGCCGAGTCCCGAGCAGTTATACGTTGCGAAAGAGATATTGAAAGACGATGCTACGTCGGCTCAGGACGGTACGGATTGCCGGAATTACGGTATGCTGGACGGGATCGGGGAGATGAAAAAAGTCTTTTCCGAAATGCTCGATATACCGGCTGAAAATATATTCGTGGGCGGAAATTCAAGTCTGAGTCTTATGTATGACTGTGTCGTCTGGGGAGTACTTTTCGGGAATTGCGACAGTGAAAGACCTTGGAAGGATTGCGGAAAGATAAAGTTTTTGTGTCCCGTGCCCGGATACGACAGACATTTTGCGATTTGTGAAGAACTTGGTATAGAGATGATAAACGTACCGCTCAAACAAGACGGACCTGATATGGATAAGGTCGAAAAGCTTGTGAGCGGCGATGAGAGTATAAAAGGAATATGGTGTGTGCCGAAATATTCGAATCCCACCGGTATAACGTATTCTGACGAGGTAGTGAAAAGATTTGCGGCATTGACTCCCGCTGCGAAGGATTTCAGGATTTTTTGGGATGACGCATACTGTGTCCACGATCTTGACGTTGATGCTCCGGATAAGCTGCTCAATCTTTTTGATGAGTGCCGGAAAAGCGGAAAAGAGAATATGTGTTACATATTTACGTCGACGTCGAAGATATCTTTTGCGGGAGCAGGAGTTTCGTGTGTGGCGGCAAGCGACGAAAACATTGCTTATATCAAAAAACACATGA
>JAGAEK010000083.1 GCA_017828835.1 Oscillospiraceae bacterium
TTCTTTTTCTCCGCTGTGGTCGCGAAGGCTCCTTATACCGTTTTCATCAACGATCACGATCTCTCCGGGAAGAACGTCTCTTTCAAACGAGGCGCCGATACTGTTCAGCGCGGAAGTTTCCGAAGCGAAAACGACCGAATCGCCGAGACGTCCGATACAAAGAGGTCTGAAACCGTGAGGATCGCGAACAGCGATAAGCTTTTGAGGCGACATGATCAAAAGAGAGTAGGCGCCTTTGAGACGGCTTACGGCACGGTTCACGGCTTCCTCTATGGAAGGAGCGGAAAGGCGTTCTTTAGTTATGGAATAGGCGATGACTTCGGCGTCGCTCACACTGTGGAATATAGCGCCGCCGAGCTCGAGTTCTTCTCTCAGCGCGCGGTAATTCGTCAGAGTACCGTTATTCGAAACGGCCATAGCGCCTTTTATATGGCGGACGGAAAGCGGCTGAGCGTTAAGACGGTTACCGGTACCGGACGGAGCGTAAAGGGTATGTCCGATAGCCATATTTCCGAGTCCGAGGGACTCCAGAACCGCGTGGTCGAAAACTTCCGGAACCAATCCGGAGTCCTTATGAACTTTTATAACTCCGTCGTCGTTTACGGCTATACCGCAGCTTTCCTGACCGCGGTGCTGCAGAGCAAAAAGCGCGAAATATGTCAAAGAGACAACGTCGGAACGTTTCGGAGAATATATACCGAAAACTCCGCATTCCTCATGAAGAGAGTTTGACATAAAATTACCTCCAGTATTAAAAATAAACGTTTATTGAAGATTTTCAAGTTTGGATTGCAAAGCGGCATCCTTTTCAAGGACGTCCCGCTCCATTTTTGCTTTGTATTGTAGGAGTTTTTCCGCGAGAGCGCCGTCGGAGAGAGCGAGTATCTGTATCGCGAGAAAGGCAGAATTCGCGGCGCCGTTTACGGCGACCGTAGCAACGGGAACACCTTTCGGCATTTGGACTGTCGCGAGCAGAGCATCAAGTCCGTCGAAGGATGATTTGACAGGTATTCCGATTACGGGGAGAGTCGTGTGCGCTGCCAAAGCGCCGGCAAGGTGTGCTGCCATTCCGGCTGCGGCGATGATAACGCCGTAACCGTTTTGCCTTGCACTGCTTGCAAACTCTGCAGCGGCATCGGGAGTTCGGTGAGCTGACATAACTCTCATGCAATAAGGTACGCCGAAACTTTTGAGTACCTCAGCGGCTTGAGAAACAACGGGAAGATCGCTGTCGCTGCCCATTATTATCGCGACTTTTTTGGGGGTGTTTTCATTATTGATTTTTTTCATGTCGATTACGCCTTTTCTTTAAAAATAATCAAGGGTCGCACGCAGATATACGGCAACCCTTGAAGTGTTACAATGATACAAATATAGGGGAGAGACGGGAACTTTTTTGAACTGCAGGGACGCACTCGCAACGCTTTGAAGAGAGCGTGTGAGAACCAGAAACGATCCGAAAGCGGCAGAAGTTACGAAACTGCGTCAAAAATATCACATCCCCGTATTTGATATTTATATTTTACAATATAAAAATGAAAAAAACAATCATAAAAACGCAATAAACCGAAAATTCGTATAGTATGTAAAATGTATTAGGGAAACGGGAAAAACATTATAGATAATGCACAAATCTTTTATTTGCACACCGAGCCGATAAAATCGCCGATAGACTTATCGGAAGAGAGGTCGGGAACGCAGTCGACTTTCGAAAGAGTCCAGTGTTCCGTATGTTCGAGCGCCTGTCCGGGCAACACCTTTTTCACGGGGCTGAGTGTCTCCATTTCGAGGAAAAGGCGATTCGTGTAAGTCTCATAGTTGCAGCATCTGTCGAGATGATCGGCGCTTATATCCGAGGCAAAACTTATCGTAAACAGATTGTTTTTGTTGAGATAATATGCTTTACCGGCTTCGGAAAGGAAGCCGAATTTGGTTTTCGATTCGCCGCAGTCGGGGTTTTGGCGCAGAGTTAAAAACTTGTTTCCGAATGAGATACGAGGATCTTTGATATCGGCATAAGTCCAAAATACTATATTTTTGTTCGGAAGAAGACCGGCGTCATCGATGGCGTAGGGGAGCAACTCCGTTCCGCCGGCGTCGACTGCCGAAACCGCCCATACCGCAAAAGTTTTCGGTTCGGTACCGACGTTTTCGATGCGGTGGAGCACGGTTACTTCGGAGGTGGTTTCGTCAAGAGTTACGGTCATTGATTTTTTCAAAGGCGAACTTTCATATACGCGATGCGTAAAAGTTACGGAGTTGCCGTCTTTTGAAAACTCAACGGGCTCGTTGTCCGGAGTATACATTTCGTAAAGACTTTCGGGGGCCGCCCATATACGGTGTCCGCCGAAGATCTGCCAGACGGCGTCTTTACCGAACGTCTCGCGGTATTTTTCATCCGAAAAATTTTGTTTTCTGTCGACGTCGCAGAAGAATACGTTTTCTCCGTCTTTGAGGGAATAAGAGATGATTCTCGGTCCGACGTCAATAGTAACAAAGAGAGAAACGACACCGTTGTCCATTTTCAGGCACTTACCGTAATTTTTATAATTTTCATAAGAAAAACCGACCATTTTACATACCTCGCATTTTTGATATTTTTATACTCTAATTATAACTTAAAAAAAGGCTCAAGTAAATAGTAAAATGCAAAAAACGACGCAGCCGAAAATTCGCGGCTGCGTCGGGGAACCTATTTATTTGTCGGCGGTAAGAGAAGATGAGAGAGCTTCGAGTTTTGAGATTATGAGATCGAGTTCTGCTTTTGCCGCCAGGAGTTTTGCGGAAGAGTCGTTGCTGAGGATGTCTTCCACCTGTTTTTTGAAGCTGTCCCAGTGAGGACGGATATAAGCGGGACAGTTTTTTTTGACCTTTGAAAAATCGTAGTGCTGATAGAGTTGTTTCGTAGTCAGACCGTACCGTTTCAGTATCGCGGCGGCGAGGGCGGCTCCGTTTTTTTCGGCGGCGATATCTTTTTCGTCGCCGGAGCCGTCCATTATGATTTCGATCGCAACGGTGGATCCGTTCCCTTTACCGTCGTTGCCGTCGCCGCAATGCCAGCCGACTTCATTTTCTTTGAGGTTCTGCCAGGCGCACACGTCGTCGACGTAATAATGCACTCTGACGGTCCCGAGGTTGCAGTTCGGATAAGTGGCGCGGGTGTACTGTTCAGCCTGAGTAGTGCTGCCGGACAGTTTTACGCGGTTTGAATTGTGGATGGTAACGCCGGCAGGTATACCGGAGCCGTTTGAAAGCAGCAGATTCGCTTTATACTGCTGCCCTTTTTTGAAGTCGCCGAAATTTTTGTTCCATACTGCGCTGTCGGGTATGAGCTTTTCATAGATACGAACGCCGTTTTCGGTGCGGATGTTATCGGGAGACAGAGTTTTCAGATTTATCACCGTCCTTGTTTCTGAGTTGGAGCAATATTTTTTTAAGTTTATCGGGAACCGGTATCGATTCGGCAAGGTTTTCGAGCAAACTGATCCCCTCGTTCGCGCAATAAAAACATACGACGATTTCTCTGACGGGAACGTCGATCATTTTTTCGACCGCCACCGAAGCGGCGACACATATAAAAATAAGCAGTTTTTTACAGATGCCTTTGAAACCTATCGACGAGTCGAGTTTTTTGTTTATGATCGCTTTTATAACGCCTGAGAGGTAGTCGAGGACGACGAAAGAGATAAGAGCGATAAGCCATTTGTCGTAGCCGCCGAACACGGAGACCAGAAACGTACCGATCGCGGTAAAGAATATAGAAGTAGAATTGAAAAGTTTTTCCATAATTATTTTGAAAGTAAAGCCGTCAGAGCTTTTTCGATATAGGTTTTCTGTGCCATGACGACGATGAATCTGTCGGCGGTGATTTCGGGTGAGTTTGGGGTGGCTTCGGAAAGTACCGCCGTTTCGAGAGCTTGCTTTACCCTTAAGGTGTAGTCTTCATAGAGGTTTGAGCCGTCGAGCACCATTGAAACGGTTTTTTCTGGATTTGAAAAGATCGCTCTGAGGGAGTCGAAAGAAATATCGTCGGGATCGACGATTATTTCAAGGCAATTACGGTTCGAATTTTGGAAAAAGCGTTTTGACGCATTTACGCAAATAACGCTGAGTTTTGAGTTATCTGCAAAGGTTAGAATCATAATAAGGTGTCCTTTCTGATTTCAAAACTTATTGATCCTGTTCGTCGGGATCGGAGTTTTGGGAAGAGGTATCCGAGAACAGCAGTCTGTTCGAGCCGTTTACGTTAGCGTAAAGAGATATTATTTTCCTGTTTGATCCGTTGACGTTGACGTAGAGAGAGGCGATTTCTCTGGTAGTACCGTTTATATTTGTTATTAACGACATATACGACACCCCGGATCATTCGTATATCGCCAAAATTCCGCCGACCGGTATATTCTGGATCATGGAGTCGGAGAAAGCGATGTTGCGGACGAGAAACGAAGACGGGAAACTTGAGCTGAGCGCCGTCAAAGGAGCCGCCATTACCTGCGGGATATTGGAAAACATAATGTTTTGATTTGCTAACAGAGTTTTTTCCGATTGAGAAAGGTGGACGGAAGTATTTGAAGTATGGTCGAGGAGGGCTTGGGCAAGAGCGGTAACGTCCTCTTCGCTGATAAGATCTTTGACTGAATCGATCCAGTCTTCGAACGCCGACTGATACTGGGCAAAGAGATCAGACGTATCGATCTGGTCGATCACACCGGCGACGATACCGCACAAGTTCGGATCGTTACGCCGGTCGGTTATGTCGGATTGCGATACTTCGCTTGAAGCCGGTGCGATCAGAATGTCGGCGAGACCGAGCTCGTAGACGGAGGAATTTCTTGTGAGAGCCGGAGCCGAGGGAGAGGATGACGGAGAACCGGTCAATTTTTCCAAAGTTATCGTTCTTTGAGTGAGGTCGAGTCTTGCAACGATCCGGTCGATACGCGAAAGAGAGAGGTGGGCTTGAGAAAGAGTAATAGACTGATCCTGGGAATCGAAGGCGAAATAACCGTTTATAAAGCAGGAACCGGGACTGACCTTTACGGTCATACCCGAATATTCTTTTACTTGAAACGAGGTCGCCGGATCCGCATATACGCCGTTGCCGATGAAGCGTTTGAAATATTCTGCCCAAAAGTCGGCGCTTTCGGCGCGGTCGAATATCGGGAGGTTGTTGTCGTCATAGCCGAGGATTTCACTGTTGAAAAATCCGCTTCGCATAAATTATCATATCCTTTCAAAAATTACGGCAAATATATGCCGCTTCGTTTAATTTGTTTTGTTACGGACAGTGGTTTCGGACCCAAAGTTACGGAAACCGAAAGACTGTTGTTTTTAAAGGTTTCCGTAATTTCCGTAATTCTTGAGTTAAAAGTGTTTTCGGAGATCGGGTCGCAATAAGAGCAAAGATCTCCGAGGTCGAAATCGGTTCTGTATTCGAGGGAGGAGTTTTCGATTATATCTGCTTCGACAGTCAGTAAAATCGGATACTGAGAAAGCTTTTCAGTCGCTTTTTGCCTTAATGCGGCACGGTAGGCGGTTTCGTCGAAAGGTACGCCGGATTCTTTTAAGTTGCCGGCGTTTACCCATATTTCGTAACGATCTCCGCCGGAAGACAGATCGACGGTTTCGACGATGTCTTCACAACCGTAGTCCGAGCCGGAAACGTATGCAAAATTTTTATATCCCGAGATCGAGCGTGTGATCTTATGGGTACGGATATTTTCGAAATCGTCTGAAAATATCGCGCGGGAGTTAGATGATTGGCCGGCGGTACGGTCGAGACCGTTCGTCAGAGAGAAAACGAGCGAATTATCAGAAAAAGAATAAAAGATATTGCAGGAAAGAGAGCTTGCAGAGGCAATTTCTTCGATGGTGTCAAGCAAGTTGGCTTTACAGATCGAAAAAGAAGAAACGAGGCCGCGGTGCATGGATTGTGAGACTGAAAGGTTAGGGATCTTTCTTGAGGTGACAGAAGGATTTACGGCAAATTGTTCGACGAGCGAAAGTATCACGTCTTCGGAATACCCGGAGGTGTTGATATGTGAATCGATAACTCTTGACGAGAGCAGCGATTTCACGGCGCTACCGCGAGCGATCACTTTTCCGAAGGATGCCGAGCCGCTAAAGGATACCGATTCGACGAGCATCGTCTCGTTTATATCTTGGCGATGGATATATTTACAGGAAGCCAGGAGGGGGTAGGAATCCGGAGAGGAGACGAGAAAACAAGAAGAGGAAGAATAGTAGCAGCGCTTCCATATAAGAGAGCTGAAAGAGTCGATTACGCCGAGCAGTTCAAAAGAACCGTTCAGCAAAAA
>JAGAEK010000084.1 GCA_017828835.1 Oscillospiraceae bacterium
TCAAGTCTTACGCCGCTCCAAACAGTGTTACCGAACTGAACAGCGAAGACCTGTCCGCCGTTTTCAGCTCCGGGAACACCCTTTTCGGTGTTGACCTTGTAGCAAACCTTGATGAACTTATAAACTGTAGTGTCGACGACTAAATTCTCATAGCCGGAGCCGAAATAAACAGAACCGAGACCGCTGAGTTTAGGGGTCATTTTCAAAGAATCGGAATCTGCGTCGTAGCCGGTCTTATAGGAATCGTTGTCTTCGCTGGGGTAGCCCGCAACGTCCTTATATGCCGCGGTATACCCGAAAACGATCGGATCGTTGTCGGCGTAGGCGGGGAACAGTACTGCGACGGAGGCGAGCATTACGACAGCAATGATGATTGCTAATAATTTTTTCATTGGTGTTTCCTCCTTGATTTTATTTTAAATTTTTTTAGAATCTGATTTTGTCTTTGCAGTGCACGCTCATAGCTCGAAAGCTATGAGCGGCCTGCAGAGAAAGAAAAGGGAAAATATGAAAAAGTCTGGAAATCGATTATTTAACGAGCAAAGTGTCGTCATAGACGGCGTCTATCTCCGCCTGAGCGGCAGGAGCTATACTTTGCACCATGTTTGTGAACGAGTCTTCGGGATTATAGATGATCGAGGTCGTGATGCTGGTGAGGTTGCCGAACATTTCGGAGTTGTTGAAGAAGGTGTTCTTGCAGAGCTCCTGCTCGAAATTATACCAGTCTTCGCGGCCGCCGTATTTTTCGATGATTTGCTGTTTCTGGCCTTCGTAATCCGTATCGGCTCTCTGCCAGAACAGTTTATATTTGATCCATTCCTCGGCGAGCTCTTTGTTTTCCTCACGGATGCAGGAGGGGAAGAAATAACCGGAAGCGTAGCTCATCGATTTAACGACCTTTGAAGTGTTCGACGGAGCATAAGGCATGGGAACATATCCGATATCATCGATGTTTTCGGTGTTTTCTGTGATGAACTGAGCGTACCATCCGCCGAAGCATCCGAGCATCGCGTGTTTACCCAAAACGAAATCAACGCCGGGATCGCCTTGAGCGAAGTAATATTTATTTTTCATGAGGTAGAAATATTCGTCATAAACTTCGATCATATCCGAGTCGGTGAGAGCGAAATAGGGGTAACCTTCCGCGTTCCAGCGAACGACGTTTCCGTCTCCCGCGCATCCGGGCCAAACTCCGTCGATATATCCGGTCAGACCGTATTTATCGATGATGCCGTCGTCGTCACTGTCGTATGTAAGAGCGGCGCAGGCTTCGTTCAGAGCGTTGAAGTCCCATTCGCCTTTGAGGTAGAGCTCATAGGGATCTTCGAGTCCGGCCTCATCGAACGCGCTCTTTCTGTAGACGATGTAGAAGCAGGAGCTTCCGATGCCGAGAACGTTGAACAGATATTGTTCGCCGTTGAGAGTGAAGAAATCGACCATGCTCTTATTGAGCTTTGCCTGGTAGATATCCTCGTTGAGATCGAGAACTTCCTTGATGGGGAGAATGAGTCCTTTCAGAACTCCGTTGATGAACATACGCTGATCGCAAGCCGCGATATCGGGGCCTGATCCGGAAGTGATCGCGGAAACGAGACCTGCGAGGTCGGGGGCTTGGCCGGGGTCGTTGACGGTAGCGCCGGTAGCTCTTTCGAATTCGGCGTAGATATCGTTTTCCTTACCGGTCTCCGGACGGGCTGCAACCCACTGGGTCAGCGTTTTTCCGGCGTATTTTCCTTCAACGAAAGGATAGCCGGAGGGGTACTTTTCAAGATCGACGACTCCTTGTTCTTTGCTTGAAGTGCCGGGATCCTTGCCGCATCCCGCAAATACCGAAACGATCATCAGCAGCGCGAGAAAAGCAACTATGATTTTTTTCATGAATAGACCTCCTTTGATTTTTCAAAGCCGTTAAGTGATAGAATTTTTCAATAACTCAATAGTTTTTGCAATTTTAGGAAGAATAGAGCTTATCTTATAATTGATAAGCTCTATTCATAAGAAAAGGGAAAATATGAAAAAAACGGGAAATCAAATTTACCTTTCCGTAACTGAGGTGTCGTCAAAGACGGCGTCGATCTCAGCTTGAGCGGCAGGTGCTACACTTTGGACCATATTTGACCAAGAGTCCTCTCCGCCGTAAATAAGTTCACTGAGGATATTGGAGAGGTTACCGAACATTTCTGTGTTGTTGAAGAACATATTCTTGCAGAGTTCCTGCTCGAAATTATACCAATCTTCGCGGCCGCCGTAGTTATTATTGATTATTTTCTGTCTCTGAGCCTCATAATCTTCGTCGGCTCTCTCCCAGAACATTTTATATTTGATCCATTCTTCGGCGAGCTCTTTGTTTTCATCGCGAAGAGAGGAGGGGAAGAAATAGCCGGAGGCGTAACCCATCGATTTAACGACCTTTGAAGTGTTCGACGGAGCATAAGGCATAGGAACGTATCCGATATTTTGGATAGCTGCTTCGTCGTCGAGATTGTCGCACAGCCATTCAGAGTACCATCCGCCAATACATCCTAACATCGCGGATTTACCCAGAACGTAATCGGTGCCGGGAAGGTCGCCGAGTGTGAAATAACCCATCTTTTTGATGTAGGAGTATTCTTCATAAACTTCTAGCATGTCTGAATCCGTCATAGCGAAATAGGGACGGCCGTCTTTCCAGCGAACGGTGTTTCCGTTTTCCGCGCATCCGGGCCATTGGCCGTCGACATATCCGGTAAAAGCGACTTTATCGATGATGCCGTCGTCGTCGCTGTCGTATGTAAGAGCGGCGCAGGCTTCATTAAAAGCGTCGAAATCCCATTCGCCTTTAAGATATAGTTCATAGGGGTCTTCGAGGCCGGCAGCTTCGAACGCGCTCTTGTTGTAAACTATGTAGAAACAGGAGTTTCCGATGCCAAGAGCGTTAAACAAATAAGGCACACCGTTGAGCGAGAAGAAGTCGACTTTGCTTCTGTCGAGTTTTTTCTGATAGATTTCCTCGCTGAGATCGAGAACGTCACTGACAGGGAGGATGATTCCCTTTAAAACTCCGGAGATGAACAGATTCTGGTCGCAAGCCGAGATATCAGGGCCCGTTCCTGCAGTGACCGCGGAAACGAATTTAGCGTTGGAACCTGATTGACCGGGGTCGTTGACGGTAGCGCCGGTAGCTCTTTCGAATTCGGCGTAGATATCGTTTTCTCTACCTTTTTCCGGACGAGCTGAAACCCAGATGGTCAGCGTTTTTCCGGTGTATTTTCCTTCAACGAAAGGATAGCCGGAGGGGTACTTTTCAAGATCGACGACACCTTGTTCTTCGCTTGAAGTGCCGGGATCCTTTCCGCATCCCGCAAATACCGAAACGATCATCAGCAGCGCGAGAAAAGCAACTATGATTTTTTTCATGAATAGACCTCCTTTGATTTTTCAAAGCAACACAAATATTCTATGCTGTTATTTAAATCGTACCACAAGTGATAGAATCTGTCAATAGTTTTTTATGAGAAAATAGAAAATAAATCAATACGTACTCAAAAATGAAAAAATATTGTTAAAAAACAACAAAATGACAGCGGATTTTCAACTTTTCACTTTGATAGAAACTATCATAACAGTGTTAAAAAGTGAAAGAATAAACGGGTCGATCGACGGTCAAAAGCAGTGCGGCGCAAGCTGCGAGGAGGGAAAAACGCTCGGGAGGATTGGAATATTTGACGCTGATATCGCAGGGAAAAACGTGATTTCCGAAGATATTTGTCAATTTTGACTGCAGCGAAATGACGGCGCTTTCCGAAGTAAAGCTTGAAAAGCCGAGGGCGGCTGAGGAAGAGAGACCGCAGGTGATGAAGTTGGAGGTTTTAGTTTTGACGGCGGAAAGCGCGAACGAGTTTTCCTCGGGAATTATCGCGGTCGTGCTGCCGATATTTCCGAGTTTATTTCTTGAAGAAAAGCTTTCTTTGAGTATAAGGATACTTTTTTTGTCGAAAATTGTCGAAATATGTCCGCAGTTTATCAGCTGTATTTCCGGGGAATCCGGGAACACAACACCTCCGAACGAGTCGAAAGCGACGGAAAAATAAGGTAAAAGTATTTTTCGGACGGTATTTGAGATACGTTTATCTCCGAGCGGACCTAACAGAAAAATGTTTATCAATCGAAAACGCTCCTTTCCGAAAATATTATTATCACGCGGGGGTAAAAATATGACAGAGAAAAATAAAAAAAGCATACCGGAAAAGGTATGCTTTGAAAAGAAAACGCGATCAGTTGTCGGCTTTGTCGGCTTCGATCTTTTTGACGACGTATTTTTGCGGGATCAGAATGACTCCGATACAGATAAGGTTTATGAAAACGAGCGCGAAGCTACCGATCAGCGGTATCGAATATTTTGTGATATAGGCGATTTTCGAGACGTAGATGATATTGAAGACCGTTACCAAAGAATCGAAAATGAGGAACAGCGGGTACAACAATACTCTTTTTTTGATAAAGAACCTGCACACGATGAGTACGATTATACCGAAGACGACGGAAGATGCCGAGGCGATATAAACGGCGAAGGGAAAGTCGAGGTCTTTTGCAAGAATCTGGATAACGCCTCCGACCGTACGCGAGATTATGGATATGAGAATGTATATCGAAACTAATTTTTTCAGCATAAGAATCTCCTTCAAAATGCAAAATCTTAATAAGTTTACCACAGTTCTCCGAAAAAGTCAAATCATTTGAATAAAATCGAAAAGGCGAGGAAATATAAAGACCGGAGGGGACGCAAATGGCAACTATATTTATAAGATCGCTGATCGTTTACTTTCTGATCGCGTTTGCTTTGAGGGTAATGGGAAAAAGGCAGCTTGGTGAAATGCAGCCGTCGGAGCTTGCGGTGACGATACTGATATCGAATATCGCGACGCTGCCGATGGAGGACACGAGCATACCTTTTCTGTCCGGTGTGATACCGATAGTATCGCTTGCGGCGTTTGAGGTGATAATGTCTTACTGTACGCTGAAAAACAAGACGTTCAGAAAAATCATAATAGGGAGTCCGGTCGTTATAATCAAGAACGGGAAAATAGATCAGGAGAAGCTGAAAGAGCTGAGGATAAACGCGGACGATCTGCTGACACAACTGCGCTGCAAAGAAGTTTTTGACATAAGCGAGGTGGAATTTGCGGCGATAGAGACGACGGGAGAGCTGAGCGTATATAAAAAATATATTTCGCGGGAGGTAACGGCGGGAATGCTTGAGATTCCCGATAAGCCCGCCGAGAACGATCCGCAGATAGCGATAATAAGCGACGGAGCGATAATAGAAGACGGGCTTGCGCTGTGCAACAAGAAAAGAGAGTGGCTCGACGGCGTACTGAAAAAGGAAAACGAGTCGGTAAAAGACGTTTTGCTGATGACCTGCAACAAGAGCGAGAACTACGTCATAATCAAAAACGAACTGAAGAAAGGAGCCGGGAGATGAAACGTGTGATAATAAGTATATGCTCGTTGGCGTTAGTAATAGGATTGAGCTGTTTCGGGATCGTATACATGAAAAACGCGTGTGACGAGTTATGTGAAGAAATAGAAGAGATAGAAGCGGCGTATACCGAAGGAAACGTTTCGGACGCCGAAGCGCGTATAGCGAAGCTTGAGAAGGAATGGGAAGAAAAGGACAAAATAATAAGTAAATTTGTGAGGTACGACAGGCTCGGTGAGATCTCGGATACCGTAACGCAGTTGAAAATTTTGGTAAAAAATGAAGAAAAAGGGGATTTTTTGTCGCAAACGGCGAAAATAAAAAAGATACTCGAAGACTCCTGGGCGCATGAAAAACCGGATATAAAAAATATATTTTAGCAAAAGGTATTTATTTTTTGCAAACGTTAAGATATAATAGTAACAGCGTCAGAGTTTTCCGGACGTAGCGAATGAAATATCTTAAAGCAAAGGATGCAGAAAATACATATGAAACATAAAAATTCCAAAACCACTATATGGATAATGGTGATAATAATAGTAGCTGCGGGCGCTTTTCTGGCGGGCCAGATGCTGGATTTCGATTTTCCGTGGAACAAACCGACCGAAAGCTCGAGGAGCGAAATGAGCAAGCCGGTGTCCGAGGCGAGTGAGATCGAATCGAGCGACGAATCGCAGCAGGAAACAAGCGAGTCGGGTGAGACAAGCGAAACGAGCGAAGAAGCCTCGGGTACTTCTCAAAGTTCCGAGATAAGCTCCGAATACGTTTACGTTGAAAAAACGGATTTTGACATAAAAAGAGGA
>JAGAEK010000085.1 GCA_017828835.1 Oscillospiraceae bacterium
CGTATTGAAGATGAGATCGCGTTTACTGAAAGGATCGCAGAGGGGAAGGCTTATCTGACCGCGGACTGCGTACTTGAAATAAACAAAGAAGAAGCGGAGAAAATACTGAGTTATGGCGGAACGTATTTAAAAATAACGGAGCCGAGCCGTGAGCAAATAAAAAAGTGGGCTGAAAACGTATATAAGACTTACGGCGACGGCTATTTTGAAAGCGAAAGATACGTCGGAACGGGAGAGAAAAACGAATAATAAAAAAATATTTTTTTATACTATTGACAGCGGTGAAAAGTTGTGATATAATCACCTAAAACAAAGCGGAACGCATCCGTTCTCACCTTGCGGCGCACGATTTTTAAAGCCGACAGGGTCAATATTCGAAAGTCGAGACCGCAGAGGCGGTTCGTATTCTGAGATTATTGTGCACGGATGAAAGTCCGTGCATAATTTGTTATTTTGAAAACTTAACGGGTTTTGGAGGTGTTTAATTATCGTCAGCAATGAATTGCAAATCAACGAGGAGATCAGAGATAAGGAAGTCAGGGTCATCGACACTGACGGGAGTCAGCTCGGAATAATGTCGGCCCGCGATGCCCAAAAGGCCGCTTACGCGAAAGATCTTGACCTTGTTAAGATAGCTCCTCAGGCGGTCCCGCCGGTTTGTCGTATCATGGATTACGGTAAATATCGTTTCGAGCAAGCAAAACGCGAAAAAGAAGCAAAGAAAAACCAGAAGGTTATCGACATCAAAGAAGTCAGGCTTTCCATTAGCATCGATACTAACGATTTCAATACGAAAGTCAATCATGCGAAGGAATTTCTGAAAGACGGAGATAAGGTCAAGGTAACTTTGAAGTTTCGCGGGAGAGAGATGGCGCGGCCTGAAATGGGAAGCGTCATAATGAATCGGTTTGCCGAAGCTTGCGCCGAATACGGAAACGTGGACAAGGAACCGAAAATCGAAGGACGCAGTATGACGATGATGATAACGGCGAAACCCGCCAAGTAATAGAAGGAGGAACTAAGATGCCTAAGATCAAAACACATACCGGAGCGAAAAAGCGTTTCAGAATCAACAAGAACGGACTTATCAAACGTGCACATGCTTATAAGTCCCACATACTTACAAAGAAGAACACCAAGCGCAAGAGAGGACTTCGTAAAGCCACATACGCTGACAAAACCAACGTTATGGCGATAAAGGCGCTTTTGCCGACAAAATAAAAAAAGTGACCGGCGTAGAAAAACGCCCATAATGGAGGTAAGTAAAAATGGCTCATATAAAACGCGGTATGATGACGCACAAAAGAAGAAAGAAAGTTCTCAGATTAGCGAAAGGATATTTCGGAAGCAAGAGCAAGCTTTTCAAGACTGCTAAGCAGGCGGTTATGAAATCCGGAAGATATGCGTTTGCCGGAAGAAAGATGAAAAAGCGTGATTTCAGAAAGCTCTGGATCACGAGAATATCCGCCGGATGCCGTATGAACGGAACGAATTATTCGACGTTTATGAACGGACTTAAAAAAGCTGGAATTACGTTAAATCGTAAGATGCTTTCTGAAATAGCAATAAACGATGCCGCCGCTTTCACAGCGTTGGTAGAGCAGGCAAAGGCTGCTCTTTGATCGAAAGATTATCGCCCGGGTTAAACTCGGGCGATATTTTCAATTATCAGGAAAGGCGCGGATAAGGGTGAATGAAAAAATAACGAGCAGAGAAAATGAAAATATAAAAAAAGCGCGTCGGATAATGTCGGAAAAGAAATACAGAGAAGAGACGGGGAAATTTTTGACTGAAGGCGTAAGGCTTTGCGAAGAGGCGGGAAGAGCCGGAAGGGTCGACGAAGCTTATTTTACGGCTGAAGCGATCGAAAAATACGGGGAAAGACTCAGAAAAATACTTGAAACGGCGAATACCGTCAGAGAGGTTTCACAGGAAGTCATAGAAAAAATAAGCGATACGAAAAATCCGCAGGGGATAGTATGCGTTTGCAAAAAACTTGACAACTGCGATTACCTTGATAAAATTAACAGTAACGGGAAATATATAGTAATGGCGGGAGTGTCGGACCCGGGCAACGCGGGAACCATTATAAGAACTGCGGACGCGCTCGGTGTCAGCGGAGTTATAATGACTGAAGATTGCGTCGATATATATTCTCCGAAAACGGTCAGGGCGACCATGGGAAGTATTTTTCATATTCCGATCGTACAGATCGGGGACGATGAAGAGCTTTTGAAGTTTTTGAAAAGATCGGGTATAAAAAGTTATGCGGCGACGCTATCGGACGACAGTTCGGATATTTCAAAGGTAAAGTTTGAAAACGGAAGCGCGGTACTTATCGGAAACGAGGCAAACGGACTGTCGGGATTTTTATCTGAAAACAGCGATTTCAGAATAAAAATAAATATGAAAGGCGAAGCGGAATCGCTCAATGCGGCGAGCGCTGCGGCGATCATAACATATTGCCTGATGAGATAGAGAGGGTGAAAAAAGCGTGAAATGTCCCGTTGAATATTGGGTTTGGCTGAGCCTGGCGTTCGGACCCGGAGCAAAATACGACGGAGCGCTTGATAAATTCGGAGATCCGAGAAGTTTATATGATTCGGGAGAAGAGGGCTTTTTGTCGATACCGAAAATAAGAAGCGATATGGCGAAGAGACTTTCGGCTGTAACTTTAGGAGACGCCTACCGCGTTATTGAACAGGTGGAAAAGCTCGGAGGAAAAATAATCACGTTCGAAAGTGAAGAGTATCCGGCGAGGCTGAAAAATATTTACGCTTTTCCGATAGTTTTATACGTCAAAGGCGAACTTCCCGATATAGAGGAAAATTTGTGCATCGGTATGGTCGGGACGAGAAAATGTTCGCGTTACGGAATAAACGCGGCGGTCAAAATAGGCGGAGAACTTGCGGCAAACGGAGCCGTTATAGTCAGCGGGCTTGCCGAAGGGATAGACAGTGCAGCTCATTCCGCGGCAATAACCGCCGGAGGTAAGACGATAGCGGTCATGGCGACAGGAATCGACAGAGTTTACCCGAAATTCAACAAGGGACTGATGGAGAAAATAATCGAAAACGGCGCGGTCATAACGGATTATCCGCCGAATACCGAAGTGAACGGAAAGAATTTCCCGGTAAGGAACAGACTTATAGCGGGGATATCGTCCGGAGTCATAATGGTGGAAGGGAGCCGGAGAAGCGGGGCGCTTATCACGGCAAACCACGCGATAGAGCAGGGGAAAGACGTTTTTGCGGTACCGGGCAATATATTCAGAGAAAATCTGGAAGGAAACAACGCGCTTTTAAAACAGGGCGCTATACCGGTAACCTGCGCGGAAGACGTTTTCAACGAATATGAATATAAATATATCGAAAAGATCAGAATGGAAAAAGTAAAGCTCGAGCCGAGAGCGGTCTCGTCAAAGAAAAGCGAGGACACCGGATCGAAAAGCGGTGCGGAGCAGCTTTTTGAAAATAAAAATACCGTGAAAAAAGAGTTGAACGACGGAGCGAGCGAAGAAGCGAAAGCGGTCTATGAAAAGATCGGTAACGAACCGATAACTGCGGAGGATATTTCAGCGGCTGTCGGATTGCCGTTCGGAACGGTAGCGGCGGCGCTGACCGAGCTTGAGATCTACGGAGTGATAAAATCGCTGCCGGGAAATAATTTTTGTATAAACTAAGAGCCGAAAGGATAGGAAAAACAGATGTCTGATTTAGTTATAGTCGAGTCGCCGGCGAAGGCGAAAACAATAAAAAAATATCTCGGATCGGGGTATGACGTGATCGCGTCCATGGGACATATACGCGATTTGCCGAAAAGCAAACTCGGCGTTGATATTGAAAACGGATTTTCGCCGGATTACTCGATACTTGACGGTAAAAAGAAGCTTGCGAACGAACTGAAAGAGAAGGCGAAAAACAGCGGAAAAGTATATCTTGCGACCGACCCTGACCGTGAGGGAGAGGCGATTTCCTGGCATCTTGCGTATCTTTTGGGACTTGATCTGGACGCAACGGACAGAGTAACCTTCAATGAAATCACAAAAAGCGGCGTAGCGGTCGGAATGAAGAATCCGAGAAAGATAGATATGGATCTTGTGAACGCTCAACAGGCGAGAAGGATCATGGACAGGATAGTCGGATATAAGCTCAGTCCGTTTTTATGGAAAAAAGTCAGAAGAGGACTTTCCGCGGGAAGAGTACAGTCGGTCGCCGTCAAGATCATAACCGACAGAGAAAACGAGATAAGAAAATTCAAACCGACGGAATACTGGAATATCGAAGCCGAATTGAAAGCGCCTTCATCAAAGAAGACGTTTACTGCAAAGTTTTACGGCAAAAACGGTAAAAAAATGCCGCTGAAGAACAAAGACGATGCGGATAAGATACTGAAAGAACTTGAAAACGCCGAATACAAAGTCGGAGAAGTCAAGAAATCTGTGAGAAAGAAGAGCCCCGCGCCTCCGTTCACTACCTCGACGTTACAGCAGGAAGCGTCGAGGAAATTGGGATTTCAGGCAAAGCGTACGATGAAAGCCGCGCAGGAACTTTACGAAGGCGTCGAACTGCCGAAGATCGGAGCGGTGGGACTTATAACGTATATGAGGACCGACTCTCTGAGAGTGTCTCAGGAGGCGGCAAGCGCCGGCGATTCTTACGTAAGAGCGCATTACGGAGAAAAATATCTTCCTTCGTCGCCGAGATATTACAAGGCAAAGAACGGAGCGCAGGATGCCCACGAAGCGATAAGACCTACAATGCCGGAACTGACGCCGTCGGAAGTAAAAGAATCGTTGACTTCGGAACAGTATAAACTGTATAAACTGATTTGGGAGAGATTTATAGCGAGCAGAATGTCGGATGAGCTGCTGGATACCGTCGCGGCGGATATTTTTGCCGGCGATAACGTGTTAAAAGTGATCGGGAGTTCTGTCAAGTTTGATGGCTTTACAGCGCTTTACGAAGAAAGCGTAGATGCGGCAGAGGAAGAAAAAATCGCGAAATTACCTGAAATAGCTGCCGGAGACCTGCTTGAGCTGAAAAATCTGACGAGCGAGCAAAAGTTCACGCAGCCGCCCGTGAGATATACCGAAGCGGCGCTTATAAAAGCTCTTGAAGAGAACGGTATAGGACGTCCGAGCACTTATGCGTCGATAATAACGACCATATTGCAGCGCGAATACGTTGAGCGGGAAGGGAAGCTCTTGAAGCCGACGCAGCTCGGAGAGATAATAAACAAACTGTTGGAAGAGCGTTTCAACGATATAGTCGACGTGGATTTTACTGCGAATATGGAGAAAAGATTGGACGCGGTCGAAGAAGGAAAAAGCGATTGGGTGGAGACTCTTTCGGATTTCTACGGTCCGTTCGTGAAATCTCTTGAAAAAGCCGAAGAGGATACCAGAGGAGTAAAATTCAAGGTGCCCGAAGAGGAAACAGAAGAAATATGCGAGCTTTGCGGCAGAAAGATGGTCATAAAAACCGGAAGATTCGGAAAGTTTTTGGCTTGCCCGGGATTTCCGGAATGTAAAAATACGAAAAAGATAGTTAAAGACGCGGGCGGAGAATGTCCGATTTGCGGAGGCAAGATACTTGCGAAAAAGAGCAAGACGGGGAA
>JAGAEK010000010.1 GCA_017828835.1 Oscillospiraceae bacterium
CGATACCCGGGCGCATAACACCGTTTATTCCCGACAGCCTCCCTTTGCAATGATAAAGCAGCGCATTCACCAGCGTACCGTCATAATTTCCGGCCGCCGGATGTACTACCATTCCTTTAGGCTTGTTCACCACTACAACACTGTCGTCTTCATAAACGATATCCAAATCTATATCCTGCGGTTCCGTGTTGAGTTCTTTCGGCTCCGGCAACACTATCTTTATTGTTTCTCCCAATACAACACGGTGGTTTTTTGCCACCGTGTTATCATTGACAGTTATATTGCCTTCTGCTATAAGTTTCTGTGCCGCGGACCTTGAAATTTCGCCGACCGTCTCGCTTATATAAGCATCCAGTCTTTTTCCGTTGCCGGCCTCGTCCGCAACTATTTCGCGGATATTTCCCAAAGTCCACACTCCTTATTCGCTTTTAGCCGTATTTTTATTTTTCTCCTTCGCAATATCCAGTATAAGCGATAAAAGCAATATTCCGGCTCCGACGGTTATAAATATGTCCGCAACGTTGAAAACCGGGAAATTTATCGGAGAAAAATAAATAAAATCTACAACGTATCCTTTGATTATCCTGTCTATAAGATTCCCGATCCCTCCGGCGACTGCCATCCAAAGTCCGGCTTCAAACAGTTTGTTCTTTATCCTGTCACTGATCAACAGATAAAGCATCACCGCCATAACTATCGAAACAAATCCTATCAAAAGCCACTTTTTTCCGCTGAACATACTGAACGCCGCACCGGTATTTTCGGTGTAGACAAAATAAAACACGTTTTTTATAACAGGTACCGAATCTTCCTTAAATACGTTCCCGGCAATTACTTTTGTTATCTGATCAACGGCGACTATCAAAACAGCCGCTGCTATATATATGATTTTTCTGATTATACCGGATATTTTCATATTATCAACCAATTATTCTCGAACATCTCGCGCAAAGCGTCGGATGTTTTGCGTCTTTTCCGACGTCGTCACTGTATATCCAACATCTTTCGCACTTTTTGCCGTTCGCCGTCTTTACGTCAACGGTTATTTCACTTTCCGATCCGTTATCCGCAAGCTCGACTTCGGATACTATAAACGCTGAGGCGAGCTCTGATTTCACAGTCTCTGCAAACGCTAAATTCTCTCCTCCGCAATTCACGGTAACCTTTGCTTCAAGAGATTTTCCGATGATCTTGTTTCCTCTCGCTTCTTCAAGCGCTCTGTTGGCTATATCTCTCAGTTCTCTGATCTTTTCCCACTTCGCCATAAACTTCTCGTCGTAATCGACGTGAGCGGTTTTCGGTATCTCGTTGAGGAATACGGACTCTCCGTCGTCCTCAGCAGTCTTCGGCATATATCTCCAAACTTCTTCCGCCGTAAACGAAAGTATCGGCGCAACGAGAAGCGTAAGAGTTCTGAGTATCTTATAGATAGTAGTCTGAGCCGCACGGCGTGAAACCGAATCGGCTTTTTCAACGTAAAGCCTGTCTTTCAATATATCCAGATAAAAGTTGGACATATCGACCGTACAGAAATTATGCAGCGCATGATAAACAACGTGATAATCAAATGCTTCGTACGCTTCGACCGCAGTATCTCTGAGCTTCGAAAGCGTCGCAAGCGCCCACTTGTCTATATCAAGCAGCTTATCGTCGCTTACCATATCTTTATTAGGATCGAAATCACTTATATTTCCGAGAATAAATCTCTGAGTATTTCTTATCTTTCTGTATACTTCCGAAAGCTGCTTAAGTATATCCTTCGAAATTCTTATGTCCGCATGATAATCCGACGATGCGACCCAAAGCCTCAGAATATCCGCACCGTATTCGTTTATTATTTCGTGAGGCGCTATTCCGTTGCCGAGCGATTTCGACATCTTTCTGCCTTCGCCGTCAACGACCCATCCGTGAGTACATACGGCTTTGTAGGGAGGCTCTCCTCTCCAAGCTACCGACGTCAGCATCGACGACTGGAACCATCCGCGGTATTGGTCGCTTCCTTCAAGGTATAGGTCAGCCGGCCAATGCAATTCTTTTCTTCCTTCACATACCGCCGCATGCGATATTCCGGAATCGAACCAAACGTCGAGTATATCCTTTTCTTTCGTAAATTCCTCAGCTCCGCACGCGTCGCATCTGAAGCCTTTCGGTAATATTTCGTTCGCTTCCATCGCAAACCACGCATCCGAACCTTTTTCTCTGAACAAATCGGATACCGCCTTTATCGTCTCGTCGTTAACGATGGCTTTGCCGCACTTCTTGCAGTAAAAGATCGGGATCGGAACGCCCCATGTTCTTTGCCTCGATATGCACCAGTCGCTTCTGTCGCAAATCATGGACGTGATCCTGTCACGTCCCCATTCGGGTATCCACTGAACTTTCTTTACTGCTTCGACCGCTTCCTGCTTGAATCCTTCAACTGAACAGAACCATTGTTCCGTAGCTCTGAACAGTATCGGTTCTTTGCATCTCCAACAGTGCGGATACTGGTGTATTATCTTTTCTATCGCAAAAAGATATCCCGTCTCGTCAAGTAATTTTGCGACCGCTTTACTGCATTCGTCGGTCGTGAGTCCTTTGAACTGTCCCGCAAGCTCGGTCATCTTTCCTTCCGAATCAACGGGTACTATTATCTCTATCTCTGGATAATGATTCACGCAAACCTCAAAGTCTTCGACACCGTGTCCGGGAGCCGTGTGAACGCATCCGGTACCGCTGTCAAGAGTTACGTGATCTCCGAGTATGATAAGCGATTCTCTGTCAATGAACGGATGACGGTAGGTCATTCTCTCAAACTCGCGTCCGGGCATCGTCAGCACTTTTTCGTAGCTGTCTATCTTTGCCGCTTTCATAACGCTCGCTATAAGCTCTTCGGCGATTATATAATATTCGCCGTTCGCCTTTACTACCGAATAATTATAATCCGGCCCTATGCATATAGCGTTGTTTCCCGGCAGCGTCCACGTCGTCGTCGTCCATATCACAAAATAAGTTTTATCAAGATCTATTCCTTTTCCCGAAAGTTTTCCGTTATCATTAGAGATCTTGAATTTTACGTAAATCGAATAGCAGGGATCCTCCGAATACTCGATCTCCGCTTCCGCCAACGCGGTCTTGCAGCTCGGACACCAGTAAACAGGTTTCATACCCTTATAAACGTATCCTTTTTTCGCCATGCTTCCGAAGATCTCAACTTCTTTCGCCTCGAATTCCGGCTGCAAAGTTATATAAGGATCGTCAAAATCTCCCAAAACACCCAGACGCTTAAACTGCTCTTTTTGGCTGTCAACGTACATCAAGGCAAAATCTCTGCACTTTTTTCTTATCTCAATCGGTGTGAGCGCCTCACTGTTTCCGAGTCCTATCTGCTTGATCGCTTTAAGCTCAGTAGGAAGTCCGTGAGTATCCCATCCGGGAACGTAGGGCGCATTATATCCGGACATATTCTTAAATTTTACGATTATATCCTTCAGCGTTTTATTGAGCGCCGTTCCGAGATGTATGTCTCCGTTCGCATAAGGAGGTCCGTCATGCAGAACGTACATCGGTTTACCCGCGTTTTTCTCCGTTATTTTATAATAAATTCTTTCCTTTTCCCACTTTTCCACTAACTCCGGTTCTCTTTGAGGCAACGCAGCTCTCATCGGAAAATCTGTTTTGAGCAGATTCAAAGTGCTGTTATAATCTTCAGACATCTAATAATTATCCTTTCACCTTAATTTTATATCCAACCTGATCATTGAGCGCTTTCTTCTCCGGAGATACTTTCAGCCGCAACTTCATATTGCTCACTATCTTCTGAAACCTCTTCCGCTATATCAATATTTTCTTCGGTCTCCTCATCCGTCAGCTTCGATATGAGTTCCAAATGCTGTCTGTACATATCAAGCAGATTATTCTTGAAACGCTTGACTTCATCGTTCAGCGAATCCAGTGTTTCACGCTCTTTCTTCAATTCTTGTTCCGTATTTCCGAGCATATTTTCGGCAGAATTCCTCGCATCGGAAACGATTATCTCGGCCCTCGTTTCGGCATCGCTTATTATAGAAGACGCCTTTGTGCCGGCTTCCTGCGTCATTACTTCCGCTTTCGCCCTCGCTTCTCTGACTATACTGTCTCCGAGCTTCTGTGCTCCGATCAATACCGATTTCAGACTCTCTTCACTTTCTCTGTATTCTTCAAGTTTGTCCGCCAACACTTCAAGTTTATGCTCTAAATCAGCATTGTCCTGCTGAAGTTTGACGTAATCCGAAAAAACTCTGTCCAAAAACTCGTCTACCTCTTCAGTCTTATATCCTTTTGCGGATTTTTCAAATCTTTGGTTGGTTATGTCTTCAGGTTTCATCATACTTCTCGTCCTCCTATAAATATTTTTTCACTTTTATTTTTATTCTGCCTTTTTTTGTCTCTCCGCACGATTCGCTTAATACGTATTTTCCGTTTCCGCGTATCGATATAACGTCTCCGACCGAAACTTCATCCGATACCTTCAACACTTCTTCGTAGTTTCGGAAAACGCAGCCCGATCTTATCTTTTCGGACGCCTTTTCTCTGCTCGCTCCGATCAGCATCGAAACTATACAGTCGATCCTTAACGACGCTACAGTGCCGCTGATCTCACCGAATTTTTCCCCTTCCGGAAGCTCCGAAGTGATACCGCTTTCCGTCCTGACTCCTGCTCTGCCGACCTTTCTCAGTTCGTTTTCAACAACTTTCGCCGCAAGATCACTGAGAAAAATCACACACTTCTCTTCTCCCACAAGTATATCGCCTATGCTTTCTCTCTTTATTCCGAGTCCTGTCAACGCACCCAGAAAATCTCTGTGAGAAAGCATATCCGCTTTCCTGTAGCTGCAAGTTACCGCTGAGATCGGAAATTCGTCTTTGTCCGGCTCGGTATATTCGGGAAAAATCCCGAGATACTCCCTCTCGGCTCCGTCGTATCCGCCGTAAAACATATATCTGCCGTATCCTTTTCGGTCAATAACGGTTTTCGCTATTTCTCGCCGCCTTCCGTCAAGGAAACCCGCAAAGCGTGTTCCTTTTCCTTCTTCGGCATCCCTCAATCTGTCATTGACCATCGCGACAAAATATTTCTCGTCTTCGGTCAGATTGTCTAATATCATAGATCAAAAATAAACTCCGTTGTTTTCGAGCTCGTCCAAAAGATCACCCATAATGTTCACGTTATACGGAGTGATTATATAAGTACTGTTCGCAACTCTCTTTATCTGTCCGTTGTTCGCATAAGCGACTCCGCTCAAAAAGTCGACCAATCTTCTCGATATGTCTTTGTTTGTCGACTCGAGGTTCAAAACTACGGTATTTTTGGAGTTGAGATGATCCGCTATAGACCTGGCATCTTCAAATTTGTCGGGCTTCACAAGCACGACCTGAAGCTGAGTCGTGGTGTTGATATTAACGACCTTGTTCGATTTTGCCTCCTGTCTTGCGGAAGCTCTGTTCGCGTTATCCTTCGTTATTATATCCATATCCTCTTCCTCTTCAAAAGCATCGTCTTCCGGTATTCCCATGAACTTCTTCATCTGATCTTTGAATCCCATATTTTTATCTCCTCTTTAAATATATTTTCTTTCTCCAAACAGAGCTCGCCCGAGTCTCACGACCGTACTTCCCTGCTTGATTGCTTCAACGTAATCTCCGGACATTCCCATTGACAAAATATCCATACTAACATTATCTATTTTTTTGTCCCGTATGTCAACAAACAAACGCCTCATATTTTCAAAAAATTTACTACTTTCCCGTAAATTTTCACATATCGGCGGAATTGTCATCAATCCTTTTATCTTTATTCCCTTCAACTCCGATATTTCATAAACCTTTTCACAGACGATTTCCGGTGCAATCCCGCTTTTCGATGCCTCTCCTCCGATATTGACTTCTATCAGTATATCGGCGATCTTTCCCGCGTTTACCGCCCTTTTTCCGATCTCTTCCGCAAGTTTCAAACTGTCGACCGAATGTATCAAACTCACTTTATCGATAATATATTTGACCTTATTGCTTTGCAATGCGCCGATAAACTGTATATCCGCATTTTTGTCGTATCCCTCATACTTCGAAAGCATTTCCTGTACCCGATTTTCTCCGAGCGTCAGTACTCCGTAGCCGCAGGCAACGTTTATATCTTCGACAGGCATCGTTTTCGTGACCGCCATCAAAGTTACCTCTTCGGGACTTCTTCCGCATGACAAACATGCCTCTTCTATATTTTCTCTCGCCTTATCTATATTATATTTTATTTTCTCCGATCTGCTTTCCTTCATATAGGTCCTTTCCTTCCAAAAACACCTCGTCGAACAACTGTACCGATTTGCTGTCGTTCTGATCCCATTTGACTATATAGTATCCCACGCCTCTATACAGTATCTCTATTGTTTTATATCTGACCAACGTCTTTTTGAGTATGTAAACTCCGCTTTGCCCGTTTATCATCCTCAACGCCTTTTCAGGTATTCTCAGTCCGCTGATAGAATCAAAAATTATCTTCGCCGAATGAGTTCTTCGGGTCATGATCTCTCCGTACATATAGTTGTTTGAAAAGATAACCGCCGCCTTTTCAGATTGTTCGTCAGTTATTATTTTTTCGACCGTCATATCAAGTACGTCGATACCCTCTATCCCGAAATCGACCTTCAGCTTTTTCCCTTCAACGAATTTGTCCGCGGCATCATAAGGTATGATCGCGGCATATTTCCATTCGTAATCGGTTATAAGCTTTCCTATCGCGTTCGATTTCTTTACCGTCGAATTAAGTATAGCTTCAAAATCTTCTATCCCGTAATTTTCCGAATTTTCAATAGTAAGACTCTGTTCATAACCGTCGGAAAACGATACGAACCTTCCTTTTTCGGAGGTCTTCAGCTTCTTCACATACTTGTTTACGTTATCCTCCGCTTCTTTTATCGTTTTTTTAAGTTCCTCTATTTTTTCGTCTATCACCGTCTCGTTTCCGGCTAATGAAGCTTTTACGTTCAACGCAATCTCAAGCTCAGTCTTCAACTTTTCAGTCTCTTCTTTTTTCCCGCGAGACACCGCTTCGACTATCTTGCTGACCGTTTCGCTTATCTCTTTGTTTATTTCACCTTCAAGAGAGGTATAGTTTGCGCTTTTTTGCTTCGCTTTTTCCAGCATCTCTATCTGTGCTTCGGCTTTTTTAACTTTCGATATACTCTCTGCATCCTCTTCGGACGGGTATACTCTCGCTATCTCTCCTCCCGACGAGATAAATTCCCCTTCCTCGCAGGAATATACTATCACGCCGTCGTAATCGGCGTCATACTGTTTCTCGTTCCTTATGAAAACTCCGTCGCAAAAAACACTGTCCTGTGCTTCCGCTTTGTAAACTATCTCGGTATTGTACGGCTGATAAAAATATACCGCTATCTGGTAAACCGCATACGATAAAAATACCAATACCAATAATATCGTTATTATTTTCCCGGTTTTGCTTTTCATTTTTATCCTCCGTTTTTTTACTGCTTCAAAAATTTTTCCGTTATCGATTCAACCGCTTTGAAAAACTCTTCCGCTGACCCGAAATCATCTCTGTATATCCAATTTATGCTTTCATTTCGCCGAAACCACGTAAGTTGTCTTTTCGCGTATCTTCTCGTGCCGCGTTTTATATCTTCGACCGACTCTTCAAGATTCTTTTTCCCGTCAAAATAATCAAACAGTTCTTTATATCCTATCGCCTGTACGGCAGTAGCCGACATACCCGAGTCTCTTATTTTTCTCGCTTCGTCGATCAGCCCTTCCGCCATCATATCATCTACTCTTTTTTCGATCCTTCTATATAAAACCTCTCTGTCCCGAAAACTTATCCCGATCCTTAAAG
>JAGAEK010000086.1 GCA_017828835.1 Oscillospiraceae bacterium
GGATACTCGCTCTTGAACCTGTGAAACTTGAAGGAGATACCGTATATCTTCAGGTAAGATCTCCGTTAAAACACAACGTAATAACCGGAAAATACGTTCCTTTGCTCACAGAAGCTTTCGAACATACGCTGGGCTTTGAGGTAAACGTGAAAATAGATCTCGTTGAAGGCGCGAAAGAAAAACCCGAAAATCCTTCGTTCGACCCGAAGGAAGACGTGGCGTATGAATATACCTTTTCCACGTTTATCGTCGGCTCGACAAACAAATTTGCTCATGCGGCGTCGCTCGCGGTCGCGTCTAATCCCGCCGGAAATTATAACCCGCTGTTCATCTACGGAAATTCCGGACTCGGAAAAACTCATCTTATGTACGCGATAAGCAACGAAATAAAGAAAAACAATCCGAATATGAATATCTGCTATATAAAAGGCGAGGATTTCACGAACGAACTGATCGAGTCGATCCGGACCGATTCAAGAAAAGAATTTCGTGAGAAATACAGAAAAACCGACGTACTTTTAGTAGACGATATTCAGTTTATCGGGGGAAAAGAGGGTACTCAGGAGGAATTCTTCCACACCTTCAACAACTTATTCGAAAACAAAAAGCAGATCGTTCTGACGTCAGACCGTCCGCCGAAGGAAATAAAAACCCTCGAGGACCGACTCAGAACAAGATTCGAATGGGGCTTGCTTGCGGATATACAGCCGCCTGATTTTGAAACCAGGATCGCGATAATAAGAAGAAAAGCCGAACTTCTCGGATTTGAAATTCCGGAAGACATAGCGGAATATATCGCAAACAAGCTGAAATACAATATCCGTCAGCTTGAAGGCGCCGTTAAAAAACTCAACGCCTATAGGAATATTTCCGGGGCAAATCCTTCGATAATGCTCGCACAGGAAGCGATCCGGGATATTCTGAACGATAATCAGCCGACTCCGATAACAGTCGAAAGGATACTGAATGAAATATCGAGAACTTTCGGCGTTACCGTTGAGGATATCAAATCTTCAAAACGTTCAGCTTCAATATCAAACGCACGTCAGGCAGCGGTTTACGTTATCAGAGAGATAACTCAGATGTCTATGGCTTCAATAGGTGAAGAGATCGGAGGAAGAAATCATTCCACAATAGTATATACTCTCCAACAAGTCGAACAAGCTATGGCTACGGACACAAAATTCAAAGAGACCATTGAAGATATAATCAAAAATATCCGTAACAACTGAAAATCCCGTTTCGACAAATAAACAGATTTTTTCCACTTGTCGAGTCAATAACTTTTATTTTCAACTTTTAAACTTTTTTTTAACATTAAGCTGATGAAAATTTAAAGCCATATTTTTAAGCAATAAAACCGTGTTACGGCATTTTCGACAAATAGACGGCCTCTACTGCTGCTAATAAATATCATATATTATTTTATACTATATTTTTCCGTAGGGATGTGGTTTTATGAAATTTACATGTGACAAAAAATCTTTGTACGATGCGGTATCGATAGTATCGAGAGCGGTGTCTTCGAAAACGACGGTCCCCGCGCTTGAAGGCGCTCTGATAAGAGCGTCGGGATCAGAACTTTCTCTTTTCGGTTATGATCTCGAAATCGGAATTTCGACGTCTATTCCCGTAAACGTTGAAAGTGACGGGGAAATATCTCTCAATGCGAGGCTTTTAACGGATATGCTGAGAGGAATGCCGTCCGGAGCCGTTACTATCAATACCGACGCAAAAAATCTCACAGAGATAAAATGCGGTATGACGGAATACACTATCTTGGGTGTACCGGCGGCTGAATACCCGCAGATACCGCAGATATCCGATTGCAGTACGTCGATAGACATACCGGCAGATATGCTGAAATCGATGATAGAACAAACGCTTTTCGCGGTAGCTGTCGTTGATACCAGACCTGCGCTGACCGGTATAAAGTTCATATTTGAAAAAAATCTGCTGACGCTTGTATCTCTCGACGGATTTCAGCTTGCTGTAAGAAAAGAACGCATCAAGAATTCCGAAGATGTGAGTTTTATAGTACCGGGAAAAGCGTTGTCGGAAGTAAACAAAATGATAACGGACGATATTGAGAACGTTTCGATTTCGGTATCAAAAAAGCATATTATTTTCAACGTAGGAGAATACAGTCTCATAACACGGCTTCTTGAAGGAGAATTTATCGATTATAAAAAGGCGATACCCGCCGACTCTGATACGGAAGTAAAAGTAAATACCAGGGCGCTGATAGATTGTATCGAACGTGCGTCTCTCATAATAAACGACAGACTCAGAAGCAGCATAAAGATCGCAGTGGACGATAATTCGATCACTGCATCGTGTTCGACCGCGCTCGGACGTTCGTCAGATAAGACGGATTGCAAAAAAACGGGTCCCGACATAACGATAAGATTCAATAATAAATATCTGATCGATGCGTTGAAATCGGCAAACTGCGACGAAGTGAGGATATTATTCAAAAATCCTCTTGCACCGATAAAAATATTGCCGCCGGAGGGAGATTCATTCCTGTTCTTAGTTCTTCCGGTAATGATAAAAGGAGATTGATCGTCGGGGTATTTTGCTTACGGCAAGCCGAAACAGTAAAGCAACGGCTTTACTGTTTTACCGACGTTGTCGGTATTTTAATAAATAATTCGGCTGAATTATTTATTAAAACGGCTTGCCTGACGCAAAAATATACCTGACGGTATCGGGCAGCGAAAAGAAAGGTCAAAACGGATGGAAAAGCGAATCAATATAGAAATAACCACTGAATATATAAAATTGGATTCAGCACTGAAGTTTGCCGGTATAGCTTACACGGGCGGAGAAGCGAAAGAACTCGTAAAAAGCGGAAAAGTGAAAGTAAACGGCGAAGTTTGCGAAATGAGAGGAAAGAAACTGAGAGCAGGAGACGTAATTGAAGCAAAAGGAACGGCGGCAGAGGTAAAAAGTGGAAGTAAAGAAACTGAGGCTTAACAATTTCCGGAATTTTTCCGAGTATGAGATCAAGCCCGGTGAAGGGGTAAACGTCATATACGGAGACAACGCGAGAGGTAAGACTAATATAATCGAAGCGATATGGCTGTTTACCGGAGCGAAAAGTTTCAGGACGAACAAAGACAGTGAACTTATAAAAAACGGCGAAAGTTACGCAAGGACCGAGCTTGAATATAATTTAAAAGGAAGAATAAACAAATCTTCGATAATCTTCGGTGAAAAGAAAAGTGTGGAGATAAACGGGGTAAAAAGCGTCGGCGGAGGAGATCTTGTTGGAAGATTCACCTGCGCCGTGTTTACGCCTATGCATATGGATATCGTGAAAGGGTGTCCCGGAGACAGAAGAAGGTTTTTAGATACTTCGATATGTCAGATAAACAGCGGATATCTGAAAATATTGAAGGAATATATGAGGGTTTTGGCGCAGAGAAACGCTCTTTTGAAAGATATACAGTATGAGAGCGCGCTGTTGGAACAGCTTGACGTATGGGATATGCGGCTCTGCGATTACGCGACGAAAATAAGGGAAGAAAGACAGAAATATATAGATAAGATATCGAAAGAGAGCGAAAAGATATACGAAGGTATAAGCGGAGGAAGAGAAAAGCTTGAAATAATATACCGTCCGGGATTGGATTTTTCAGAGGACGCGGAAACACAGATAGCGAAAGCGAGAGCTAACGATATAAAATACGGAACGACGACGGTCGGTCCGCACAGAGACGATATCGAGATAAATTTAAAAGGTATCTCGGCGAGGAGCTACGGAAGTCAAGGGCAGCAGCGGAGCTGTGCGCTGTCGCTGAAGCTTGCGGAGAGCGCGATGCTGAAAGAGGAGACCGGTTCGTCGCCGGTGATACTTCTGGACGACGTTATGAGCGAGCTTGACCGCGGAAGAAGAGAATATATATTGAAGCGGCTCGGAGAGAATCAGGTTTTCGTGACCTGCTGCGACAGACCGGAGGATTATGCCGATATATCGGAGAGAGCGGAGCTGAAAAGCTTTTATCTCGGAGAAAAATAAGGAGAAAATTTATGTATCTTCATTTGGGCGGGGACGGGATAATCGTTCAGGAGGACGTAGTCGGTATATTCAACATCGAAACGACGACGACGTCAAAAACGACGAGAAAATACCTTTCAAGAGCAGAAAAGAGCGGTAACGTCATAAACGTAACGCCGGATCTTCCGGCGAGCTTTGTGGTATGCTCACGAAAGAAAAAAACGGGCGACGCGGAAGACGAAACGATCTATATCTCGCAGATATCGACGGTAACGCTGAAAAAAAGATCATGTTCCAAAAATTTTGAGAGCGCGATTGATTTTAAAATAAAATAAACTATACGAAAATCATTGTTTACGGAGGTTTTAAAGTGGACAACAATCAAAACACCCAGGAAACGGAAAGACTGCAGTATGACGAAAATCAGATACAGGTCCTCGAAGGGCTCGAAGCGGTAAGAAAACGTCCCGGAATGTATATCGGGTCCACCGGAACGAACGGTCTGCACCATCTCGTTTACGAGATAGTGGACAACTCGATAGACGAGGCGCTCGCCGGCTACTGCGACGAGATCAACGTCGAGATCCTGCCGGGAAATATAATAAGAGTGGTCGACAACGGAAGAGGAATACCGACCGGAATACATCCGAAAGCCGGAATACCGACCGTAACGGTCGTTTTCACCGTGCTTCACGCGGGCGGAAAATTCGGCGGCTCGGGATATAAGGTTTCGGGCGGTCTGCACGGTGTCGGTTCGTCTGTCGTCAACGCGCTTTCCGAGAGCCTTGAAGTCGAGGTAAAATATAACGGCAAGAAGTATTTCCAGCGCTACGAGAGAGGAAATCCGGTGACGGAGCTCGAATGTCTCGGAGATTGCGAGGGAAGCGGTACGACCGTTACCTTCAAGCCGGACGGACAGGTTTTCGAAACGCTCGAATACGATTACGAGAAGCTGCTGCAGCGGCTCAGAGAGCAGGCGTTTTTGAACGCGGGACTCAAAATTACGCTGAAAGACCTCAGAGACGTGGCAAACGTCGTTTCGGACGAACTTTGCTACGAAGGCGGAGTCAGGAGTTTTGTCGAATATCTGAATTATAATAAAACGCCGATACAGGATGACGTTATATATATAGCTTCCGGCGAGGACGAAAAAGGTACGAGCGCCGAGATCGCGCTGCAGTATAACGACGGATATAACGAGCTGATCATGAGCTTCGCGAACAATATCCACACCCCCGAGGGCGGAACTCACGAGATCGGATTCAAGGCGGCGATAACAAGAGTTTTCAATGAATACGGAAGAAAACACAACCTCTTGAAGGCGGTCGACAAAAATCTTGTCGGCGAGGACGTCAGAGAGGGGCTTACCGCGGTTATTTCGGTAAAGCTCAAAGATGCGCAGTTTGAAGGACAGACAAAAGCAAAACTCGGAAATACGTATATAAGAACGCTTGTCGACTCGGTGGTATACGACAAGCTGACGGATTATTTCGAGGAAAATCCGGCGGCGGCGAGGGCGGTATTCGATAAAGCGCTTTCGGCGTCGAGAGCGAGAGAAGCGGCAAGAAAAGCAAGAGATCTGACAAGAAGGAAATCCGCGTTCGAGTCGGCGTCGTTACCCGGAAAACTTGCCGACTGTTCGAACAGAGACAACGTAACGACCGAAATATATATCGTCGAGGGAGATTCCGCAGGAGGCAGTGCAAAAGAGGGAAGAACGAGAGCTTATCAGGCGATACTTCCTCTCTGGGGAAAGATGCTCAACGTCGAGAAAGCAAGGATAGACAAGGTCTACGGAAACGAAAAGCTTATGCCGATAGTGCTTGCGCTCGGATGCGGTATCGGCGAAGATTTCGATATAAACAAACTGAGATACGGAAAAGTCATAATAATGGCGGATGCCGACGTCGACGGACACCATATAAGAACGCTTTTGCTGACATTCTTCTTCAGATTTATGCGCCCGTTGATAGAAAACGGAAAGGTTTATATAGCGCAGCCGCCGCTTTATAAGGTTAGTGCCGGAAAACAGGTGAGGTACGCCTATACCGAGGAAGAACGCGACGCTTATACGCAGGAGCTTTCACCGGATAATCCCGGGAAGGTAAACATCCAGAGATATAAAGGTCTCGGTGAAATGAATCCGTCGCAGCTTTGGGAGACGACGATGAATCCCGAAAACCGTATGATGCTGAGGGTCGAGATGGACGATGCGGCAAGAGCCGATATGGTATTTACGACGCTTATGGGCGAAAAAGTCGGACCGAGGCGCGAATTTATTGAAAGAAACGCAAGATACGTTAAAAATCTCGATATATAAAACGAACGGCAAAACGGGAGCGAGGAGAAGAAAATGAGCGAGAAAGAAGCTTTGCCGGCAAAATACAGCTTTCGGTTCAGGCTCGAAGAAGAAGAGTTTTTCACTCTTGCAAAGATAATTTCAAAGACGTCGCAGAAAAAACGCAGAAAAAAGATGATCGGTACCGGAATTATCGCCGTTATTTGCGGTATCTGCGTTATAATCGCGAAAGCGGCGTCGCTTGTCAGCGTGAATCAGGGCGCGTATATCGTCGGAGCGGGACTTATGGCGATAGGACTATATATGGCGATGTATTACGACGTGTTTTTCTTAAAAAAGCTCCGCGCGTCCTCAAAGGCGGAGTTTTTGAAAAACGACTATTGCAGAAACGACGTTACGGTCTCGTTTTTTGAAACCGAATATACGGAAATTTCAGGAGAGAAACAACACGAAACCAGGTTTAAATATTCAAAGACCGAAGGCGTTTTGGAAAAAGAGGGGATATATTTTTTAGTCAGTTCGGCAACGAGATATATCCCGGTCCCGATACGCGCGATACCGGAAGAAAAACGGGACGAATTTGCGCAGTATTTTGCGAAACTGTCGCTTAAAACCAAGGCGTTCAAAGGAAAGGAAGTTGTTTATGGAACAAAATGAACCGATCGAAATTTGTTTTAGATCAAATCCGGAAGACGCCGAAAAAGCATACGTTATGCTGAACGGAAAAAATATAAAGCTGAGCGGATATATACGGATGATCGTGTCCGGGATCCTTGCCGCGGTGTTTTTGTATACGGCTATAAGAAAAGGCGAGGGTATTTATTTTGTTTATATGGCGTGCGCGATAATCTGTTTCGTTCTTGAGATCGTTTTTTCACAAAAATACAGGAAAGCGAAGATCGACGAGAATATCCATTCGTCTTTGACGACCGTTACCTTGGCGGACGATTCGATTTCGTTTTTTGCCGACGGAAAGCTCGAGACGTTTAAGAAAAAGAATATCAAGAAAAAAATCGAAGCCGACGGGATCACGGCGCTCTGTTTTGCGGAAAAATCGGGATACAGATACTATAAAAATACTTAGAACGTCAAAGGACCGAAAGTTTTTAACGATACAAGGACAGAAATCAGCAGAAAGGACAAAAAGAAAAAATGGCTAACGAAAATAACAACGGAAATATTGACGAAAGCGTAGATTATGCGACCAATGCCAAACAGATGATAAACGTGGATATCGAAGAAGAGATGAAAA